>NZ_JBWKXF010000002.1:0-270214 GCF_059422645.1 Pseudomonas sp. GW821-FHT01C01
GGCAATGGCCTCCGAAAGACACCCTGTGAAAGTTTAGAGAGCGATCACAGGGTGTCAGGGGGTAGCCATTTCATTAGTGGATTTGCGGTGAGCACGTCATTTTTGTACACCCGCGATCCAAAGGTGGGAGCGGGCTTGCTCGCGAAGGCGGAGTGTCAGGCGACATGGGTGTTGGCTGTGATGGCCTCATCGCGAGCAAGCTCGCTCCCACAAGGATCTGGGGTGAATACAAAATTTGTGTTCAACAAAAATCAACTGTAAGAGTGAGCCTGCTCCGGGCGGCGATCCGACGATGGCGTCGTGTCGGTTTAAACCGTCATTCCTTCACGCTCATGAACTCTTCCGCGTAGCGGATGTATTCCTCGGGTTGCGTGTAGGTGTGAGTCAGTTCGGTGGCGCTCAGGTCCGACGTCTGGGTGAGGATCTGGCGTTGCTCACGCAGGCTGTCGTAGGTCGCCTTGATCGCGGCGAAGTAGGCGCCATGGCCGTCGATGGTCACGCGTACACCCAGTTCGGCCAGGCGTTTGTCATCGCGTAGCAGCGGGTTGCCGTAGGTAACCAGCATCAGCGGCACGCTCAGGTGCTCGGCGATCTGCTCCAGATGGTCGAAATCCTTCACGCCCACCATGCAGATTCCGTCGGCTCCGGCGCGCTGGTATTGCCGGGTGCGGCTGATGATTTCCTGCACCGGCAGAATCCCGGCGTGGGTGCGGGCGATGATCGCCATTTCCTTATCGCAGCGGGCTTCCAGTGCCGCGCGGATCTTGCCGACGCCTTCGGCGACCGTGATCAGGTCGGTGGACTTACGGCCGAACTGCGCGGGCAGCAGCGTGTCTTCGATGGTCAGCGCGGCGACGCCGGCACGTTCGAGTTCGACGATGGTGCGCATGACGTTGAGCGCGTTGCCATAGCCGTGGTCGGCGTCGGCAATCACCGGCAGCTGGGCGACACGGCCGATGCGGGTGGCCTGTTCAGCGAATTCGCTGAGGGTGATCAAGGCAAAGTCAGGGGCGCCCAGCACTTGCAGCGACGCGACCGAACCACCAAGGATCCCGACTTCGAAGCCCAGGTCGGCGGCAATGCGGGCCGACATCGGGTCGAAAACCGACGCCGTGTGGTAGCAAGTGTTGGAGGCGAACAGTTGGCGAAAATTGCGGCGCAAATCTTGATGGGAAAGCCTGGACATATGAGTTCCACCAATGGAATGGAAGGGCTTGAGCAAAAGTGTCAACGCCGAAAAAATAAAAGGCTATCACGCGCGCAGGGAGAAATTGATGACGAATTTGCTGGGCAAGGCCGATTGACGTCGCAGCGTTGGAACTGATATGTCACGCCGCCACGGCCTGTTGCCGTTGGTAAAGCAGCGGCACGGCGCGCACCGAGTCGCCGGGTTGCAGCTGCAAGCGCTTGGCGGTCTGGCGATCAACCACCAGGCTGTTGCCCATTTGTCGGGCCGGGGCGCAGGTAATGCGACAGTTTTCCAGGCGACGGTTGTGAATCAGCCAGATGGGCGCTTTATCGTCCGGCGAGCCGATGTCCAGTAACAGCGGTTGGCTGTCGCGCACGGTGCGAACCCCGGAAACCGGGGCTTCGATGACCGGTCCGCCGTCGAAGATATCGATGTAGCCCTTGTGGGAAAACCCCTCGGCACTGAGGATTTTCAGGGCCGGCTCAGTATTCGGGTGGGCCTTGCCGATCACCGCCTGGGCCTGTTCGGTGAGCAGGCAGGTGTACAGCGGCTGGCGCGGCATCAGTTCAGCGATGAACGATTTGTTGCCCAGCCCGGACAAGTGATCGGCGTGGCTGAAATCCATCTTGAAAAAGTGCCGGCCGAGGCTGTCCCAGAACGGCGAGCCACCTCGCTCGTCGGCGCTGCCGCGTAATTCGGCGATGAGCCTGTTACCGAACAGCTGCGTAAACTCGGCCACAAACAACAAACGCCCGAGCGAAAGCAGGCGGCCGTTGCTACCCCGGCGTTGATCGGGACGCAGGTACAACGAGCAGACTTCCGATTGGCCGGTCAATTCATTGCTCAGGAACAGGGTCGGGATCTGGCGCTGGATGCCCAGGTCCGCTGACTCGCTGACCGTCAGTCCGACCCGGTAGTTGTACCAGGGCTCGCGCAGGCCGACGCCACCTGTCAGGGCGCTGACACCCACCACTTGCTGCTCGTCGTCCTCGAGCACAAACAGATAATCGGCATCGGCGCGATCGACCTGCCCGGCGAAGGTGCGTTGGGCCCAGCGGATCCGGTGCGCCAGGCGCTCTTCGTCGGCCGGCAGGCTGGTGAGCCCCGGACTGGCCTGGCGCACCAGCGTGAACACGGCGGGCAGGTCGGTGATCTGGACCGGACGGACAATCATGCGGCTGTTCCTTGTTCGCGTGTGTTCGGGCGTTGGTGTTGACCCTGGCGGGTATTCACAGGGCGATCAGCCTGATCGGGCTGCCCTCGGTCACCTTCAATGCCTTGCACATGGCGGTGTCCAGCGTGACGGGTTGCCCGGTGATGTAGTCAAGATCGGCGACGATGGCCCGATAATCCTTTAAGGAGTCGTTGCTCACCAGATAGCTGCCACGGGTATCGATCACCGGTCCCGGTTGCGTTACGCCGCACTGGCTGTGGGCGATGGAACGAATGCCCGACGTGCGCGCGCACAGCGTAGGGCCTCCATCGAACAGATCGACGTAACTGTTGGTTTCGAAGCCTTCACGTTCGAGGATATCGAAGGCTTCCTGGCCATCGGGGTGGATGCTGCCGATGCAGTCCTGTGCCGCCCGGGGCAGCATGGGCACGTAAATCGGATACTGCGGCATCAGTTCGGCGAGAAAGGTGCGGCTCTGCAGGCCGCAAAGCCGTTCGGCCTCGACGTAGGGCAAGTCGAAGAAATGCTTGCCCACGGCGTCCCAAAAGGGCGAGTGGCCTTCATCACTGCTGTAGCCGACGATTTCGGTGATCACCGCTTCGGAAAAGCGCCGGGCGTGGGCGGCGATGAACAACAGTCGCGCCCGTGACAGCAGTTCGGAGTGTGCGGTGCGCACCAACGCGGCATCGATATGGAAGCCCCGCAGCAAGGTGTGGCCACTGAGGTCGTGACACAACGACAAGGCCGGTACACCGTGTTCGATGTTCAGTTCCCGCGAGGCGCTGGTGAAGTGCCGGTTGCGCAAGCTGTAGAACGGCTCGCTGTACCCTGCCGTGGCGAGGATTTCCGAACAGCCGACCAAGTGTTGCGTCGTCAGGTCCTCGAGCACAAAGAAATAGTTTTCCGGGCCATGACCCTCGACGTCCTTCTCGAACGAGGCACAGGAGTCGAGGATTTTTTCGCGTAACCGTTCGCTATCGTCGGGCAGGGACGTGACGCCCACGAGACTTTCACGAGCCAGCCTCTGCAACTGGGGCAGGTCGGCCAACTCGACTGGACGCAAGACCAACATGGAGACACTCCTGTATCAAACGACTCGGCGGTTTGAGCCGAACCTGACTATCACTGTCGGTTTTTCCACACATTAAATCGGTGGTCGTCTGAACGTTGTCAGGCGCCACTCTTTTTCTTGTCAGATATTTCTTGGGATTGACTGCATTAAACGAGGAACGGAAGGTTCGGCCGGAGGCGATGCCTGGCCAGGCGCATTGATCGGGTGTTCGAGAAATGGCATCCGGGCTCCTGCTGGATCAGCGTGGAACATGTTTTAACAGTCCGTTGAAAGGAGTATTTAATTATCGCGTACTGCCTGTCTAGTTAATTTTTGCGTGGTCTGGCCGTGCCCGAAAAAGCGGCGAAATGCCTGTACCAAGGGGCTACGCCGATGTCCTAAAGTCTTGTAGGTGATTGCCTGCGTTGTGGTCAGCCATTACAGAAAAACTGGCAGGAAATGACTGAAGGAATCAGTTTCAAACAGGAAAATTAAACACCCCCCGGGTCTAATGCCAGTCAGTCAAGCGGTAATGCGATCTGTAGCAGCTGCCGAGCCTGCGAGGCTGCGTTCGGCTGCGAAGCAGTCGTAAAATCAGTCATTGCGGTACGCCAGGCAGGCCGCGTCAGCTGGACCCACGACTGCTTCGCAGCCGAACGCAGCCTCGCAGGCTCGGCAGCTGCTACAAAGGGTGTCGCGGCTGAAATGGCTTAACTGACTGGCATTACCCCCCGGGTCTGCTTACTTGCGGCACAATTGCGGCCGTCGTTCCTTTCCATCCATAGAGTGATTCCTGGTGCAGGCAACCCGTTTAACCCTGATTTGCCACGCTCGAACCGTCGCACAGAAATTAGCGCGTTTTCCGCTGGATGAACCTCTGGAGATGGATTGGCAAGCGCTCAGACTCTCCCGTTGCAATCAGTTCAAGGGTGCTCCACGCCTTGTCTGCGGCCCGGAGTTGCGCACCCGGCAAACCGCTGAACTGTTCGGCAGCGCGCCGGAACTTGTCGACGCCCTGAGGGACTGCGACTTCGGGCGGTGGGGCGGTGTGCGCATCGGTGAGCTACAAAAGACTGAAGCCGAGGAACTCCAGCATTGGTTGGTGGACCCGGCTTCGGCTCCCCACAATGGCGAGTCGGTGCTGCAACTGGAGGAACGGATGGGGGCGTGGCTGACAACGTTGCAGTCGACACCAGGACACATCGTTGCCATTACCCATCCCTTTGTCATCCGCGCCGCGCTGACGCACGTGTTGCAGGGGGCGTCGTCCAGCCTGATCGACGTCGAACCCTTGGCGGCTGTCGAGTTGAGGTTCCATGGCCGCTGGCGGCTGCGTTTGCCGGGCACCGATCCCGAGGACCTGCTGTGATGAAAAAACTCCTGGTCATCGGTATCGGTGCCGGCAATCCCGACTACATCACGATGCAAGCGGTGAAGGCGCTGAATCAGGTCGATGTTTTTTTTCTCCTGGACAAGGGTGAAAGCAAAAACAAACTCACCGATTTGCGGCGCGAAATCTGCGAACGCTACATCACCGATCACGATTACCGTTTTGTCGAAGCCCACAGCCCGGAACGCGAGCGCGGTGAGGTGGACTACAAGAGCAGTGTCGACGCCTTGAACCTGGCCAAACAGCAGACCTTCGAGCGGCTGATCAACGAGGAAATGGCTGACGGTCAGTGCGGCGGTTTTCTGGTCTGGGGCGACCCGGCGCTGTACGACAGCACCATTCGTATTCTTCAGGCGATCCAGGCCTCAGGTACCTGCGGGTTCGAGTTCGAGGTGATCCCCGGTATTACCAGCGTCCAGGCGTTGGCGGCACAACACAAGGTGCCGCTCAACCAGATTGGCCGCTCCGTAGAAATCACCACAGGCCGGCGCTTGGCGGCAGGGCAGGTGAGCGATGCCGACAGCCTGGTGGTGATGCTTGATGCCCAGGATGCTTACCATCAGGTGGTGGATCAGGACACCGACATTTACTGGGGGGCCTATTTGGGGACGCCGGATGAAATCCTGATCAGCGGCAAGCTCAAGGATGTGGCGGATGAAATCGAACGGGTGCGCAAGGCGGCGCGGCTGGCCAATGGCTGGATTATGGACACCTACTTATTGCGCAAGCCTTGAAGTTTGGCTAGCCCGGTCTGGCCCCTTCGCGAGCAAGCCCGCTCCCACAGGGATGGTGTGAACAACACAAAACCTGTGGGAGCGGGCTTGCTCGCGAAGAGACCCTTGAGAACACCTCAAAAACCGGCACTGCCCCCACGCCCAAACCGCTCCCGATAAACCGAAGGCGGCACGCCAACCACCGTGCGGAACGCCACCCGGAAGCTTTCCACCGAGCGATAACCACAGCGTTCGGCAATCTGCTCGGTGTTCTGATCGCTGCTTTCCAGCAGTTCGCGGGCGCGGCCCAGACGCTCATGCTGCAACCAGGTTTTCGGTGACTGGCCACTGGCTTCGGTGAAGCGACGCAGGAACGTGCGTTCGCTCATTGCGGCTTCGCTGGCCAGGTCGCGCACTTCCAGCGGCTCGTGCAAACGCTCACGTGCCCACTGCATGACGCGGGAAAGATCGCTGCGCGGTGTAGGACTGACTGGCGTGGGAATGAATTGCGCCTGGCCACCGCTGCGTTGCGGCGACATGACCAGGCGTCGGGCCACGCAATTGGCCACCTGCGTACCGAAGTCTCGCGCCACCAGATGCAGGCAGGCATCGATGCCGGCCGCGCTGCCGGCGGAGGTGATCAATTGGCCGGAGTCGACATACAGCACGTCCGGGTCCACCAGGATCCCGGGAAACCGCTCGGCCAGTTCCGAGGTATAGCGCCAGTGCGTGGTCGCACCGTGCCCGTCGAGCAATCCGGTGGCGGCGAGGACGAAAACACCGGAGCAGATCGACAGCAACCGCGCACCCCGCGCATGGGCCTGGCGCAGGGCGGCGATCAGCTCCACGGGCACCGCGGCGCTGCGGTCGCGCCAGCCGGGAATAATGATGGTGCGGGCATCGGCGAGCAATTCCATGCCGCCATCGGCCAGTACCTGAATGCCGCCCATGGCACGCATCGGGCCTTGATCGACAGCGACGATACGGTGCTCGTACCACGGAAAATCGAATTCAGGTCGTGGCAGGCCGAAGATCTCCACGGCAATGCCGAATTCGAACGTGCAGAGGCCGTCGTAGGCCAGAATCGCGACTATTCCTGGGGCAGGGGGCATTTGGCGGAAAATTCCCGGTGAGTGTCTTGTGCGCCACTGTAGCTGCAAGTGTCTGGCGGATAAAGTCTTCCCACACCCACCGCTTCTTTGGAGTACAACCCATGACCAGCCTGGTTCGCGAAACTCCCGCCGCCCCATCGGCCATCGCCCTGATGCATTTCAGCAACCGTCTGACGTTCGAAACCGATTGTTCCGACGTCCACGCCAGCCAGCAGGGCGGTGAAGTCGATTTCGTTCTGGTGGATGTTCGTGGCCCGCTGGCGTTCGAGCGCGGGCATGTACCGGGAGCGATCAACATTCCCGGGCGTTTGCTGACTGCCGAAGGTTTGGCGGGTTATCCAAAAGACAGCCTGTTCGTGGTCTATTGCGCCGGACCTCACTGCAACGGCGCCAACAAGGCAGCGGTGAAGCTGGCCGCCCTGGGTTACCCGGTCAAGGAGATGATCGGCGGCGTGACCGGATGGCTGGATGAAGGGTTTGAGTTGAGTGCCGTGGTGCCGCGGCCGGTGAATGCTGCGATCGGTTGCGAATGCTGATCCCCAAACACCAATGATCATTGTGGCGAGGGAGCTTGCCTGTGGCGAGGGAGCTTGCTCCCGCCGGGTCGCGAAGCGGCCCCAAAAACTGCGTCTGCTTCGCAGCCGAGCGGGAGCAAGCTCCCTCGCCACAATCTACATCAGCGACAGGCAGAGGCTGCCCACCACTCATCCAGCGTTGCCTCTAACCACTTGGCCACTGCTGCGTAAGCCTCAGTCTCCTGCAGACCCCGGGGCAACGGCGACTCATCGCCAAAATGCGCATTGAGCATGGCCACCGACTCGGCGTTCCATTCCGGATGAAACTGCAACCCCAGCCGCGTCGGCCCGGCGCGGTACATCTGCTGCACACAGCGTTCGCTGCTAGCCAACAGCTGCGCGGCAGGCGGCAGGTCGATGGCGTCTTCGTGCCACTCCAGCACCTTCAGCGTTTGCCCGTCGATAAAGGTCACGGTGGTCCATCCGGTTTCGGTCTGCTCCATCCGCCTTACATTCCCGCCCAGGCTCAACGCCAGCAACTGCGCCCCCAGGCATATGGCGAAAACCGCCGCGTCCCGATCCAGACTGCCTTTGAGCCATTGCCGCTCGGCTTCCAGCCAGGCCGGACCGGCATTGGATTCATAAGGCCCGCCCAACAGGATCACGGGATCGGCGCTGACGGGCGGCAATTGGCCCAGGTCGGCGCGAAACACCTTCAGCGTCAGCCCTCGGGATTCGGCCCAGAAGGCGATGGCACCCGGACCTTCGGCGGGGTGGTGCTGGATCAGGTTCAACGTGGGCATCACGCTATTCTCGATGGGACGCAAGGGCGCTCAATGTGCCGTAAAACATCCGGTATCGCCAGTCAGTTCATTCCGTCGGATGACGCCGGAAAACCTGTAGGTTTGGTTTGAAAACGCGGCTTGTCTGACAGACTTTGCTCCGTCATGGCGCGTGCACCTCAACGCCTGCATCCTGCCGCCACTTTTCTATAAATATTTGTCGCCTCAGCGTAATTTGCCCTCCTGTAGCCACTCTAGACTGCCGGCCACTTCGGTTCCCGCTCACGAAGCGATGACCGAACACTGCCAATCGAAGCTGCCAATAAAAGCCTCCGCACACAGGAGTAATAAATGAAGAAGCTAGTGATGTTCGGTGCCCTGGCACTGTCGATGTTGTCCCTGACCGCCGTCGCCGAAGACGCCAAGCCGATCCGCATCGGTATCGAAGCCGGCTACCCGCCATTCTCGATGAAAACCCCTGACGGCAAACTCACCGGTTTCGACGTGGACATCGGCGACGCTCTGTGCGAGCAGATGAAAGTCAAGTGCACCTGGGTCGAGCAAGAGTTCGACGGCCTGATCCCTGCGCTGAAGGTCAAGAAAATCGACGCCATCCTGTCGTCCATGACCATCACCGATGACCGCAAGAAGAACGTCGATTTCACCATCAAGTACTACCACACCCCGGCACGTTTCGTGATGAAGGAAGGTTCCAGCATCAAAGATCCGCTGACCGAACTCAAAGGCAAGAAAGTCGGTGTGCTGCGCGCCAGTACCCACGACCGCTTCGCCACGGAAGTGCTGGTGCCTGCCGGTATCGAGCTGGTGCGCTACGGCTCCCAGCAGGAAGCCAACCTCGACATGGTTTCGGGCCGCATCGATGCGCTGCTGGCCGACTCGGTCAACCTGGACGACGGTTTCCTGAAAACCGACGCCGGTAAAGGTTTTGCCTTCGTCGGTCCTGAGTACAACGATCCGAAATACTTCGGTGGCGGCGCAGGCATTGCCGTGCGCAAGGGTGATAAGGAACTGGCAGACAAGTTCAACACTGCAATCACCGAAATCCGCGCCAACGGCAAGTACAAGCAAGTGCAGGACAAGTACTTCAAGTTTGACGTTTACGGCGAGTAAACGAGCGGGCTGAAAAAATGGCAACCGTTGGCGCGGTTGCCATTTTTTTTGCCTTTGAAGGCTGAAATTAAACCTGTGGGAGCGGGCTTGCTCGCGAAGGCGTCTTATCATTCAACAACTGAATTGACTGTCAGGACGCCTTCGCGAGCAAGCCCGCTCCCACAATGGTGACCTTGGTATGTAGGAGTTCCCCATGCAACGCATCGACCACCCATTGCCCTGGAGCCACCTGGGCACCGAGCGCACCCTCAGCGTGTTTCGTTATGGCGCGGGCACGCGCAAGGTGTACATCCAGGCCAGCCTGCACGCCGACGAGCTACCGGGTATGCGCACGGCCTGGGAGTTGAAAAAACGCCTGGCCGAACTTGAACAACAGGGACAATTGAACGGTGTGATCGAACTGGTGCCGGTGGCCAATCCCATCGGCCTCGACCAGCACTTGCAAGGCAGCCACATGGGCCGTTTCGAGCTGGGCAGCGGCAAGAACTTCAACCGCTCGTTCGTCGAACTCAGTGCGCCGGTGGCCGAGTTGATCGGTGATCGTCTCGGCAGCGATGCGCAGGTCAACATCGCGCTGATTCGCCAGACCATGGGCCAGGTTCTCGATGATTTGCCGGCAGCGACATCGCAGCTGGAAGCGATGCACCGCTTGTTGTTGCGCCATGCCTGCGACGCCGACATCACCCTCGACCTGCATTGCGATTTCGATGCGGCGATCCACATCTATGCGTTGCCGCAGCACTGGCCGCAATGGCGCTCCCTGGCGGCGCGCTTGCAGGCCGGCGTGGCGCTGTTGTGTGAAGACTCCGGCGGCAGCTCGTTCGATGAATCCTGCTCTTCGCCTTGGTTGCGTCTGGCCAGGGCGTTCCCGGCGGCGGCGATTCCACCGGCCAACCTGGCGACCACGCTGGAACTGGGCAGCATGGGAGATACCCGGGTCGACCAGGCCCAGGCCAATTGCGAGGCAATCCTCGGGTTCCTTGCCGAGCAAGGTTTCATCTCCGGCACCTGGCCGGCGGCACCGGCCGACTGCTGTGAAGGCATGCCGTTCGAAGGCACCCAATACCTGTTCGCACCGCATCACGGCGTGGTCAGCTTCCTGCGTGAGGCCGGGGAGTGGGTGGAGAAGGGCGATGCGCTGTTCGAAGTGGTCGACCCGCTGAACGACAAGGTCACCACCGTGCAGGCCGGCACCAGTGGCGTGTTGTTCGCCATCGACCGTGGACGCTACACCCAGCCAGGCACCTGGCAGGCGAAAGTCGCCGGGCGCGAGCCGATTCGGGCGGGCAAGTTGATCAACGACTGATCCAGGAGTTTTCTTTGTCTGTATTGGCCTCTTCGCGAGCAAGCCCGCTCCCACAGGGTTTACGCGATTCCTGTGGGAGCGGGCTTGCTCGCGAAGGCGGCATCAGCCACGCCCGAGATGTTCCTGCCTACTGACCAGTGTTAGGCTCTTGCGCGAATCCTGCATTCCGTGAAGGAAGACCCATGTTGAAGATTCTCGCGCTGCTCACGCTTCTGGCATCCTCTGCCGTCCACGCCCAAACCCCGCTGCATACCGACCTGCCGCTCAAGTACCTGGAGCAGGCCAGCGCCGATTTGAACCATCAACCCCTGGTGATTTTCCTCCACGGTTACGGCAGTAACGAGCAGGACCTGTTCGGCATCAAGGATGACTTGCCCGCGACCTACACCTACCTGTCGGTGCAGGCACCTTTGGTGATGGAGGCGGGCAGCTATCAGTGGTTCCGCAAGAAGGGCGAAGGGGCCTACAACGGTGAGACCGATGATCTGAAGTCCAGCGGCCAGTTGCTGCTGGATTTCGTCGCACAGGCCACGAAGAAATATCACACCGAACCCGAGAAGGTGTACCTGGTGGGGTTCAGTCAGGGCGCGATCATGTCCTACGAAACAGGTTTGCGGCATCCTGAGGCGCTCGGCGGGATCGCTGCGTTGAGCGGGCGGATTCTGCCGGTGCTCAAGTCCGAGCTCAAACCGGATGAAAAACGCCAGTCGCTGGCGATTTTCATCGGGCATGGCGAGCAGGACAAACGCCTTCCCTATAGCGACGGTACCGAAGCCAACAGTCTGTTGCAGAGCGTGTCACTCGAGCCCGAGTTCCACGGCTACCCCGGTGTCGGTCACAACATCAGCGCCGACGAGATACAGGATCTGAGCGCCTGGTTGCAGCGTCTCAACCCCTGAGCCTTATTTTCCGCTGACGATCTGTTTGACCAGGGTTTCGTGGGCCGCCATGTCGCCGGGACGGGAAATCACCTGGATCACCGCCATGCGGGTGCCGGATGCGGCCATCAGCGTGGTGGTGAGGGTCAGGCCACCGCCCTGCGTGGCAGTGCCGTCGACCTGGCGCAGGCCCAGACCGGTTTTCCGGGTCAGGGCCTTTTCGCTCAGTTTGTTGTAGTCGGGCAGGGATTTGTGTTGTGCCGCTTCGAAATCGGCCACGGTGCCGTCGAGGAACCCGCCGTCGTTGTCCTTGACGCTGACACCATTGGGCAGGGTGTTTTCAGCGGCGATCACCACGGTCTTGGTGGTCTCATTGCTGTACAGGGTGCCGCTGGCACCGTCCGGACTGGCAGGCAGCGGGTTGGCGATGAAACCCTTGGGCAGGTTGAAGGTGAACTTGGCGCCGAGCATCGAGACCTTCTGTGCTGGCGCATCGCTGGAAGTGACCTTGGCGGCCTGCGCATTCAAAGCCCCAAGGCCGGTAGCAGCTGTCAGCAGCAGGACAAGGGCTTTTTTACTCAACAATGACATCGGAATCTCCAGGGACGGGCGCGGTGGGGCGCGATCATCCCATGGAGGTTGTGGTGCATTCCAGCGTGCTCTACCGAGCGGTCATGTGAGCACCTGTGGCGAGGGAGCTTGCTCCCGCTGGGCCGCGAAGCGGCCCCCTGCATTCTTTCAGACGTACCTCATCGAATGGGTTGGCGACTGCTGCGCAGCCGAGCGGGAGCAAACTCCCTCGCCACATTGATCACTCATTTCATCACCCTCGAAGGCTGGAACCGGCGGATTACGCCTGGTTTTGCGGGAACAGGTTACGACGGGTTTCTTCGTCGAATTCGGCCTTGAGCACCAGTTTCTCTTTCAAGCCATGGGCACGTTGGGCGGCCGGGCGGGCGCTGATTTCATCGTACAGGCGCTTGACGTTCGGGTAGGCCGCCAGGCCGCTTTCGCCGAGGATGTAGGGCGCGTAGTTGGCCCAGCCCCACAGGGCCATGTCGGCGATGCTGTAGGTGTCGCCCGCCAGGTACTGATGCTGGGCCAGGCGCTCGTCGAGGATACGATAGTGGCGTTCGACTTCCTTGAAATAGCGGTTTTTCGCGTAAGGCAGATCTTCCGGTGCGTGGTGCAGGAAGTGCACCGCCTGGCCGGAGAACGGCGACAGACCGGTACCGATGAACATCAGCCAGGAGAGCATTTCGGCCTGGCCGGCCGCGGACGTCGGCACAAAGCGCTGATGTTTCTGCGCCAGGTGCAGCAAGATTGCCTGTGAGTCGAACACGGTGGCATCGCCATCCACCAGCGCGGGTACCTTGGCGTTCGGGTTGATCGCCAGAAAGGCTGGCTGGTGTTGCTCGCCCTTGAAGGTGTCGACGCCGATCAATTCGTAAGGCGTTTGCAGCTCTTCGAGCAGCAGGGCAACTTTCATCGGGTTCGGCGAAGGATGGAAAAACAATTTCATGGTGTAGGCCTCAGTCGGGTAGGGGTTGGAACTGAGGCTGATGTTGACGCAAACCCGTTCGAATGACGTGCGAGGTTGTTGGTCTACTCGTGCGAAATAATCGAATGGGTTGCTGCGGCTTTGACGGGTTCCTGCACCGTGGCAATCACCGCGCCGGCAATGATCAGCAGCGCCGGCACGATCAGGATCGGGCTGGCATGGCCATGGCCGACGACAATCAGCAGCAAGGTCGAAATCAAGGGCGCCAGATAGGACAGCGCCCCCAGCGTCGCCAGGTGGCCATGTTTGGTGGCGTGGTCCCAGGCGAAAAACGCCAGGCCGGCCGGCCCCAGGCCGAGGACGACAATTGCAGCCCATTGATTGAAATCAGGCCATACGGTGGTTTCGAAGGCCAGGTGGCAGGCCAGCCCGGCGACGGCCGACATGCCGCAGATTGCGCCGATGATGCTGCTCGGCACCGCACTGAAACGACGGTTGAACACCGAGTAGCCAGCCCAGATCAACGCACAGCCAAACGCCGCGAGATACCCGGCGACCGGCATCGTGGCGGCCGTGTGGGTTGCGCGTTGCTGCATGATGAACGCTGTGCCCGTCAGGCCCAGCACTGCGCCGAGCATTTGGCGCTTATGCAACTTTTCTCCGGCGGCGAAGGCCGACAGCAGCACCAGCATCAGTGGCCACAGGTAATTGATCAGGCTGGCTTCGGCGGCAGGCGCGACCTTGAGTGCGAAGAAATACAGCGCGTGATAAACGAAAATGCCGACGAAACCGGTGGCCCAGACGGCCCAGGGTTGTCGCCAGCTGCTGAACCCGGCCAATCCGTGGCGGCCGAGTGTGATCAGGCTCGCGGCAAACGCCACGCCGAAACTCAAGGTCAGCAGTTCAAAGGGCGGGATGCCTTCGGTGAGGGTGGTCAGCAGCGCCAGACAGGACCAGAGGAAGATTGCAATCACGCCCACGGCGGTCGCCGAACGGGCAGTGTGCAAGCGAGATGCTGTCATGTCTGTTCCTTCAGTGCGTTGAGGCGGGCAACATCCTGGCCCGATGACATCATGCAGCTTAGCGTTTGATAGCCGTTCCTCCAGTGTCCGTCGTCGGGCCGACCGGCCGCGCCAGCAAGCGTTTGGTCACCCCCAGCATGGCCACCGACACCGCGATGCCCAACACAAAGGCGTTCATTCCCATCGTCGGCAAGCCCAGCGCCAACACCAGACAGAAGGCGGCGAACGAGTACATGCCGGTGGCGGTGGCGCGCAGCAACGCCGCAGTAAAGGCCGGGCCACGGGTTTGCTGGGAGAACACCGCCATCACGCTGCCCAATACCGGGAACACCGCCAGCAGGCCGCTCCAGCGGTCGCCGACGGTGCTGGCCAGCAGTGTCACGACCAGCGTGAGCAATGCACCGGCCACCATGCGCAGCAAAAGTTTGTCGGATTTCGGCACCGGGCCACTGAGCACCGGTTGCACGGTGGGGAACAGGTACGGTGCGGCGAGCAGCGCGGTGGCGGCGGCGCACACCGAAAACATCAGGGACGCGGGGATCAGCGACAGGATAACCGCCGCCACCGCCCAGACCGACAGCGAAATCACCAACGCCAGCGGCCATCCGGCCCGTTGTGCGACCTGGGCGTAGGTCACGCAAAACGCAATCATCGCGAACATGGCCGACAGCGCAGCGGTGGCCGATTGCGCGGCGAACGCCTGGCCTTGTTCAAGGGCGAGGAACAACAGGATCGGCCCGACCACCACCGGCAACCCCGACAACCAACCGGCCACGCTCGGCCCCCAGCGTTTGCCAGCCAGGGAAATCAGCAGCAGGAAGCCTGGGATCACCAGCAATTTGAGGATCAACACGCGCACGTCTCCGACCTGTGTGAGGTGGCAACGGTAACATTGCGTCGGGTAGATTGCTTTGTGCGTATGCGAATTTTGTATACAAAAAATCAAGCCCTTCGGAAATTGTACGAAAGGGCTGTTGCGCATACGTTTTATTCGGGCATCCCACAATGAGGCCAACCCGCCAATGAACCGCCAACGATCACCGCTGTGCCATGGCCTGTGGCTGCTGGTTTTGCTGAGCTGCCAGGCCCTGGCCAATTGGCAGGATTCGCTGCCCGGTGCGCAAGTCATCGGCAGTGGTGAGTTTCGCAAGTACGGCTTCGATGTCTACAGCGCGCGGCTCTGGAGTACGTCGCGACCCTTGGCGGGCGATCAGCCGTTCGCCCTGGAGCTGATCTACCAGCGCAGCATTTCCTGTGAAGATCTGGTGAACGCCAGCGTCAGGGAAATCAAGCGACTCGCCGGCACCTCGGTCAGTGACGAACAACTGGCGTCCTGGCAGACGCAGATGCAACAGTCGTTCGTCGATGTGCAGGCCGGCACGCGGCTGACCGGGGTGTATCTGCCGGGGCAGGGCGCGCGGTTTTTTCTTGGCCAGCAATTACTGCGTGAAGTGAAGGACCTGCAATTCGCCCAGGCATTTTTTGCCATCTGGCTCGATCCGCGTACCAGCAACCCCGAGTTGCGCCAGCAGTTGTTGGGCGTGGCTCCGTAGACTTTGCGTTTTGCCGGACTACTGTAGGAGCTGGCTTGCCAGCGAAGGCGGTCTTGCAGGCGACATCTATTCAGAATGTACCGGCCTCTTCGCGGGCAAGCCCGCTCCCACAATTTATCGGGGCAGAAAAAAGAAACCCGGTGCGACTTGCATCGCACCGGGTGTTTGTCCAGACGGCGACGGATCTTCGTGGGTCCCCGCGCCGACTGTTGAACGCTGTTGGCTTACGCCCGCTCGAGCGCCAGCGCCACGCCCTGACCGCCACCGATGCACAGGGTGGCAAGGCCTTTCTTGGCGTCACGCTTGAGCATTTCATGCAGCAGGGTCACCAGTACGCGGCATCCCGAGGCTCCGATCGGGTGGCCCAGGGCAATGGCGCCGCCGTTGACGTTGACCTTGTTCAAGTCCCATTCCAGGTCCTTGGCCACGGCCAGCGATTGCGCGGCAAAGGCTTCGTTGGCTTCGATCAGGTCCAGTTGATCGATGTTCCAGCCGGCCTTGTCCAGGCAGCGGCGAGTGGCCGACACCGGGCCGATGCCCATGATTGCCGGGTCAACGCCAGCATTCGCGTACGCCGCGATTTTCGCCAGTACCGGCAGGCCGAGGGCCTTGGCTTTTTCGGCGCTCATCAGGATCACGGCGGCGGCACCGTCGTTCAGCGACGACGCGTTGCCGGCGGTCACCGAACCGTCCTTCTTGAAAGCTGGCTTGAGCTTGCCCAGGGATTCGGCGGTGGTGCCGGCCCGTGGCTGCTCGTCGGTGGCGAAGGACAGCGGATCGCCCTTGCGCTGCGGGATCAGGATCGGCGTGATTTCATCGACGAAGCGCCCGGCTTCGATGGCGGCCACGGCTTTCTGCTGCGAGGCCGCAGCGAAGGCATCCTGCTGCTCGCGAGTCAGGCTGTATTTCTCGGCCAGGTTCTCGGCGGTGATGCCCATGTGGTAGTCGTTGAACGCATCCCACAGGCCATCGCTGATCATGGTGTCGACGATCTGCGTGTGCCCCATGCGCAGGCCGGTGCGCGCGCCGGGCATGACGTAGTTGGCCAGGCTCATGTTTTCCTGGCCGCCGGCAATGATCACCTCGGCATCGCCGCAGCGGATCGCCTGGGCGCCCAGGTGCAGAGCCTTGAGACCGGAGCCGCAGACCTTGTTCAGGGTCATGGCCGGTACGGCGAAGGGCAGGCCGGCCTTGATCGAGGCCTGGCGCGCAGGGTTTTGCCCGGCGCCGGCAGTCAGCACCTGGCCCATGATCACTTCATCGACTTGCGCCGGGTTCAGGCCGGTTTGCGCCAGCAACTGGCGGATCACCGCAGCGCCCAGGTCAACCGCGGACACATTGGCCAGCGAACCCTGGAAACTGCCGATCGCGGTGCGCGTGGCGGCAACAATGACGACTTCTTGCATGGAATGATTCCTCACTGGGCAGCGAACTGCATTTCCGGCACGTGGTCCGGCACGATCAGTTTACCGGCAGTCTTGGCGACGATCTCTTCGACACTGACACCCGGTGCACGCTCTTTCAGAATGAACGCGCCGTTTTCGATTTCCAGGTAGGCCAGGTCGGTCAGTACACGCTTGATGCAGCCGGCGCCGGTCAGCGGCAGGCTGCATTGGGACAAGAGCTTGGACTCACCGTCCTTGGACGCGTGGGTCATGATGACGATGATGTTGTCCGCGCCGGCCACCAGGTCCATGGCGCCGCCCATGCCCTTGACCAGTTTGCCGGGGATCATCCACGAGGCGATGTTGCCTTGCACATCCACTTCAAACGCGCCCAGCACGGTCAGGTCGACATGACCACCGCGGATCATTGCGAAGGATTCGGCCGAGGAAAAGATTGAAGCGCCGATACGCGCGGTCACGGTCTGTTTGCCGGCGTTGATCATGTCGGCATCGATGGTTTCTTCAGTAGGAAACGGACCCATGCCCAGCAGGCCGTTTTCCGACTGCAGCATGACTTCCATGCCTTCGGGGATGTAGTTGGCGACCAGGGTCGGAATGCCGATGCCCAGGTTCACGTAGAAGCCGTCCTGCATTTCGCGGGCGACGCGTTGAGCCATTTGTTCGCGGGAAAGTGCCATTGTTGTTATTCCTTCATTCGGTCCGGGGGCAGGGGATCACTTACGCACGGTGCGCTGTTCGATGCGCTTTTCGAACGTGCCGCAGATGATCCGGTCGACGTAGATGCCAGGGGTGTGGATCTGCGCCGGGTCCAGCTCGCCGGGTTCGACGATTTCCTCGACTTCGACCACGGTGATCTTGCCGGCAGTGGCCGCCAACGGGTTGAAGTTCTGGGCGGTGTGGCGATAGACCACGTTACCGAAATGGTCGGCTTTCCAGCCTTTGACGATGGCGAAGTCACCGGTGATGGACTCTTCCATCAGGTACTTGCGGCCATGGAATTCGCGCACTTCCTTGCCTTCGGCGACCGGGGTGCCGACGCCGGTGGCGGTGAAGAAGGCCGGAATGCCAGCGCCGCCCGCGCGCATTTTTTCAGCGAGGGTGCCTTGCGGGGTCAGGATGACTTCTATTTCGCCCTTGAGCAGTTGCTCTTCGAACAGCTTGTTTTCGCCGACGTAAGACGCCACCACTTTGCTGATCTGACGGTCGGTCAGCAGTACGCCGAGGCCGAAACCGTCGACGCCGCAGTTGTTGGAGACCACGGTGAGGTCGCGAGTGCCTTTGCGCTTGATCTCGGCGATCAGGTTTTCCGGGATCCCGCACAGGCCGAAGCCGCCGGCGATCACGGTCATGCCGTCCTCAAGACCTGCCAGAGCTTCCTCGTAGGAACTCACGCGCTTGTCGAAACCTGCCATATGCAC
This sequence comes from Pseudomonas sp. GW821-FHT01C01, assembly GCF_059422645.1. Taxonomy (NCBI): domain Bacteria; kingdom Pseudomonadati; phylum Pseudomonadota; class Gammaproteobacteria; order Pseudomonadales; family Pseudomonadaceae; genus Pseudomonas; species Pseudomonas sp. GW821-FHT01C01. The sequence continues at coordinate 18,142 of NZ_JBWKXF010000002.1, forward strand.
CTCTTTTATTCTTTGTGGGCGGCTGGCTAGCCGAATGGGATGGAGTGTCACGCCGGAGTATTCATTTGTTAAGTTGTTTTTTTGAGCGGATTGATTGATAAAGTTCATCAAATGGCAATCCTGTAGGAGCTGGCTTGCCAGCGATGGCGTCGGATCGATCAACCTGCATGTCGTCTGCTAAATCGCTATCGCTGGCAAGCCAGCTCCTACAGAGATTAGCGCCGTCGGTATTGCATTAAATGGTTATTTTTATCTAGTAGCTTTCAACTGGAGCATTGCCCCATGACCGTCAAGCAGATCCGCGCCTTTCTGGCCGTGGCCCAGAGCCTGAGCTTTGCCGTGGCCTGCGAGCGCCTGCACCTTTCGCAATCGGCCCTGAGCCTGACCATCAAGGCGCTGGAGGAAGGCCTGGGCGGGCGCTTGTTCACCCGCAACACGCGCAACGTGGCGCTGACCGCCGAAGGCGAAACCCTGGTACCGCTGGCGCGCCGGTTGATCGCCGACTGGGACAATGCCGAAGATGAACTGCGTCAGCGCTTCACCCTGCAGCGCGGTCGCGTGACCCTGGCGGCGATGCCATCGTTCGCCGGCAACCTGCTGCCGCCGATCCTCAAGACATTCCGCTCCCGCTATCCGAACGTCAACGTGACGGTCAATGACGTGATCAACGAGCAGGTGCTGGAAATGGTCCGTGACCGCCAGGTTGAGTTGGGGGTGGCGTTTGAGCCGACCCAGAGTTCGCCGCTGCAATTCACGCCGTTGTACATCGATCGATTCGTTGCGGTGGTGCCCCTGGATTCGGCGCTGGCCGAACTCGATGACATCGATTGGCAGACCCTGCTCAAGGAGCCGTTCATTACCTTGCAGCGACCTTCCACCGTGCGGGTCATGCTTGAAGAGCACCTGCAGGCCCGCGGCATGAAGCTGTCGGTGGAGTTTGAAAGCCATCAACTGGCGACGGTCGGACGTATGGTCGCCAGCGGCCTGGGTGTTAGCGCGGTGCCGGCCTTGTGTGCCGGGCAGATGCGCGAACTGGGCGCACGCTGCATCACTTTGCGCGATCCGGTGGTAGAGCGGGCGCTCGGGGTGTTGACGTTGCCGGGGGGAGAGCTGTCGGCGGCGGCGCAGGCGTTGTTTGATGTGCTGAAGGAGGAAAACCTGGGCGAGCGACTGACTTGAATTGAACGGAATCTGTAGGAGCTGGCTTGCCAGCGAAGGCGGTCTGTCGGCCAATACCCATGTTGAATGTACTGGCCCCTTCGCCGGCAAGCCGGCTCCTACACGTTATTGGGGGTCAGGAAGTGAGGCGTTCTGCCAATAAGGGCAGCAGCTGCTCGCACGACCCCTCGATCTTCAAATCCAGAATGTCATCCGCCCGGGTCTTGCCCAGGTTGATCGCGATCAACGGCTTGCCCTGATCCACCACCGCCCGGCACAAGCGAAACGCCGAATAGGCCATCAGCGAAGAACCGATCACCAACAACCCGGCAGCCTGTTCAACGGCCGCCATCGCCTTGGCCGCCGTGGCCTGCGCGACGTTTTCACCAAAAAACACCACATCCGGCTTCATCCGTTCCCCGGCGCAATGCGGGCAGTGCGGGACCTGGAAGCGTGCTTCGAAGGCCGGGTCGAGCAGGGTGTCGCCGTCCGGCGCCTGTACCGCGTCCACGCCGGCCAGGTACGGGTTCCGGGTTTCCATCAAGCGCTGGATCGAATCGCGCTCGCAGAGCCTGCCGCAATCGAGGCACAACACCCGGTGCAAACTGCCGTGGAGTTCGATCACGTCATGGCTGCCGCTGCCGGCCTGGTCGTGCAGGGTGTCGACGTTCTGGGTGATCAACCCGCTTATCTGTCGCGTGCTTTGCAGACTGGCCAAGGTGTCGTGGGCCACGTTCGGCTGCGCCAGGCGCACCCGTGGCCAGCCGAGCATCGCTCGCGCCCAATAGCGTCGCCGGGACTCCGGGGCGGAGAGAAACTCTTGATACATCATCGGCTGCCGGCCACGCCGCACGCCCTGGTTATCGCGATAATCCGGGATGCCCGAGGGCGTGCTGATACCGGCACCGGTCAGCACTGCAAACGGCTGGTCCGCCATGTGTTGATGGAGGCGGTCGAGCTGTTCGTGGATCAGCTTGTCGAACATGTTGTGCAGGCCTGTAGGAGCGAGCTTGCTCGCGAAGGTGTGTCAGACGACACCAATGTATCCGATACACCTTCGCGAGCAAGCTCGCTCCTACAGAGAGGGCGGCGGTGTTTACTTGCGCGCCTCAAGAATCAGGTTGAACGGCGTTTCCGTCGCCCGGCGGAACTGAGTGAAACCCGCTTCGGTGAATACCTTGCGCAACCGCGTTTCACCGGCCTGGGCACCCAGGCCGAGGCCGACTTCCTGGGACAGCGAGTTGGGCGTGCAGATAAAGGTCGACGCCGCGTAGAACAAGCGTCCGACCGGGTTGACGTTGTCGTCGAGCAAGTCGTTGGCGTAGGGCTCGACCAGCAGCACGGTGCCGTCGTCTTTTAGCGATTCATAAGCATGTCTGGCCGCGCCCACCGGGTCGCCCATGTCGTGCAGGCAGTCGAAATAGCAGATCAGGTCGTAGTCGCTGCCGGGGTAGCTTTTTGCCGTGCCCTGGAAGAACCTGGCCCGGCCGGACACACCGCCTTCTTCGGCCCGTTGAGTGGCGACGGTAACGGAGGGTGCGTGGTAGTCGAAGCCGACGAAGCGCGAATCCGGAAACGCCTGGGCCATGATCACTGTCGAGGCGCCATGACCGCAGCCGATGTCCGCCACTTTGGCCCCGGCTTCGAGTTTGGCCACCACGCCGTCGAGGGCCGGCAACCATTCGGCGACCAAGTGGGCTTTGTAGCCTGGGCGGAAGAAGCGTTCGGTACCGCTGAACATGCATGGATGGTGCTCGCCCCAGGGCAGGGCGCCGTTGCCGCGCATGGCGTTGACCAGCTTGTCCTTGTCGTGGAAAAACGACGCGACCACACCGATGCCCCCGGCGATATACACCGGTGAGTCTTCGATGGCCAAGGCCAGGGCTTGCTCTTCGGGCAGGCGGAACTGGCCGTCGCGGTGTTCCATGTAGCCGGAGGCGGCGTGGGCGCTGAGCCATTCGCGCAGCAAGCGAGTGTTGCAGCCGGTTTTCTCGGCAAGGGTTTCGGGGGTGATGGGCTGACTGTCGGCCATCGCCCGGTACAGGCCGAGCTCTTCGCCGAGGATGACGTTGGCGAGCATCGCCGCACCGCCCATGTCATTCACCAGTTTGCCCATGAAATCGTTGAGTCTGGCCTCGTCCATCACGTGTGCTCCTTCTGCAGGATCATGGTCCAGAGGCATTGTTTGGGGAGGTGTTCGCCACTGGGCGGTGGTCGTGGGAATGTGCAGGGCACCAAGCGGGTCCTGCGTGCATTTAGTTTAGTTCGGACGTCATACAGCGCCGCGTCGAGCGACGAAAGCCACATCTCCCTGACGGACACTGGACCTTGTGGGAGTGGGCTTGCCCGCGAAGAGGCCGGCACATTCGAAAGAGATGTTGGCTGACCCACCGCTTTCGCGAGCAAGCCCGCTCCCACAGGTATCGGCAGTGCCCGCAAGGATCGTGTGTATCCCACTGTATCCAGACCCCTTTTTGACACAGTGACCTCTTATTCCGGCACAAGCCGAACACAGTCCCGATACACCCCTTCGATTAACTGTGTCTCATGGCGGGCACCGGCTCGCGTCCTTGAACATCTTGTGAGATCGACGTCATGCACACCCCCGTCACTCCTGTAGCGAAGGCCAGCGTCGGCCTTGGCCTGCGCCGCGGTTTAATGAAAGACCTCCAGGCCGCACCGGCAGGCGATTTCGACTTTCTGGAAGTCGCGCCGGAAAACTGGATCGGCATCGGCGGCGCCCACGGCGCGGCATTGCGGGCCCTGGCTGAACGCTATCCGTTGTCCTGTCACGGCTTGTCCCTGTCCCTGGGCGGGCCGTCGCCGCTGGACGTCGATTTTCTGCAAGAGGTTCGCCGCTTCCTCGATCACTACAACGTGCCGCTGTACAGCGAGCACCTGAGTTACTGCAGTGATGACGGTCACCTGTACGACCTGTTGCCGTTGCCCTTCACCGAGGAAGCGGTGCACCACGTCGCCGCGCGGATCCGCCAGGCCCAGGACATCCTTGGTCGGCGGCTGGTGGTGGAAAACGTTTCCTATTACGCCGCACCCCAACAGGACATGGACGAGGTGTCGTTCACCAATGCCGTGCTGCGTGAGGCTGATTGCGACCTGCTGCTGGACGTCAACAATGTCTATGTCAATTCGATCAACCACGGTTTCGATCCGCAGGCGTTTCTCGCCGGCATCGATTCGGGTCGGGTGGTGGCCATGCACATTGCCGGGCATTTCGACGAGTCCGATACCTTGAAAATCGATACCCATGGCGCTTCGGTGAAACCGGCAGTGTGGTCGTTGCTGGCCCAGGCTTATGCCCGGTTCGGTGCTCAACCGACCTTGCTGGAGCGCGATTTCAATTTTCCGGTATTCGCCGAACTGGTGGCGGAATTGCAGACCATTCGCCGCCTGCAACAGGAGGGTGTGAATCGTGGCTAAGTCGACTCTTTTGCATCAACAAACCACCATGGGCCTGTACCTGCGCGACCCTGAACACAATGCGCCACCCACCGAAATGGACCCGGCGCGGGCACAGGTTTACCGCGACCTGGTGTTCGCCAACCTGTGTTCGCTGCTCAGTGGAACCTTTCCGGTGTTGGTGAGGATTCTGGGTGATGAACACTGGCGTTCACTGGTGCGGATTTTTCTGCGGGACTACCGCGCCCGTACACCGAAATTTGGTGAGATCGCTCAGGAGTTTGTCGAGTTTCTTGCGACTGGGCCTGAGGTATTGACCGATGGGGTGTGGCCACCGTTCATGGTGGAGTTGGCGCATTACGAGTGGGTGGAAATGGCCCTGCAACAATCCGAGGCCGAGCCGTTGGCAGCGGGTGATGCCGGGTCGTTGCTGGATCAGCCGTTGCAGGTGTCGCCACTGGCCTGGCCGTTGGCTTATGCCTGGCCGGTGCAACAAGTGGGACCGGATTATCAGCCTGACGTTTTACCGGCTCAGCCGACGTTGTTGCTGGTGCGTCGTGCCGAGGACTGGAGTGTGAAGTTTTCCGAGTTGAGTCCGTTGGCGTGGCGGTTGTTGCAGCGGATTGGCGAGTTCCCGGAGTTGACCGGGCTTGCGCAGTTGCAGGGGTTGGCGGTGGAGGCGGGGCAGGTTGGCTCTTTGGTGTTTTTCGAGGGTGGTTTGGGGTTGTTGCGGCAGATGCATGCCGAGGGTGTGGTCGGCACTGAAATTTAACCTCGCGTCAGCTCACGGATTAATCCGCGTGGACCAGCCAATCTGGCGGGCAAGGATGAGCGCTATAGAAGCGACGCATTTGCATCAGGTCACGCTCGAACCAGTCACGAAGCCAGCGACTGTATTGCGCCTGCGCCTCGTATTGGGGAACAGGTTGTTGGAGGCAGTCAAAGACGACCTGCGCCGCTTGCATGCCGGTCATCAGTGCCTTGAGTACGCCGTGCGAAGCCGCCGGGTCGAGCACGCTGGCCGCATCGCCAACCGTGAAAAAACCTGCACCTGCAGGCGCCGCGCTGATACGCCAGGACACATCGGCGCCGCGAATCGGGCCCACTCGGCATAATCGCCGCAGGTGTTCAGGAACGATTCGGGACATGGGCGATGACTTGTCAAAACACAGACGCGTCCAGTGCAGCAACTGATCCTCCACACGGGCCACCCAGGTCCAGCCATCGGGGTCGGCCCGCAGATGCGGGGTTTGCTCATAGGGATGGATGCAGCCTTTCAGGTAGCCGTATCGGGCGATCAACTGTGGCGAATGGCGACGCACCGTTGACGAGAGTTGCCGGCCCAGCCAACCCGTCGACCCGCTGGCGTCGATCACGTATGGCGCGAACAAGGGGCCAGAATCGGACTCCAGTCCGATCACTCGTCGGTCGTGGGTCAGCAGGCGTCGGGCCTGGCACGGTTGCAGCACCCTGACGCCAAGCATCGCAGCCTGTTGCAGCAGTACCGAGTCCAGTCGCGCCCTGGCAATCTGAAAACCAAGCCAGGGACCGGCAAGGTCCTCGCCAAAACCACTGAAGCGAGGCGAGCCGTCCCACTGCACCCATTGCCCGGGAAAACGAATCGTCCCTTGGCCACACATTTGATCGGCCACCCCCAGTTGTTGCAGCAAGGGCTCGATGCCCGGGTGCAGGCTTTCGCCCGGACGAAACCGTGGAAAACCCTGGCGCTCGAGCTGCGCTACCCGCAGTCCTCGCTGCGCGCAACTGATTGCCGCGGCACTTCCCGCCGGACCGCCCCCGACCACCAGCACATCAAAGTGATTCACTTGGCAATCTGCCAAGACGATTCGTCGTATTTGACCAGGATCGCTTCTGCACTGACAAACAGGCTCACCTGGCGCTGGATCTGTACATTGCACAGTTTGAAGTCGATGTCCGGGGTCCAGCTGAGTCCTCGCTCATACAACTGATAGCGATGCACCCAGCCGTTAAGTTCCCGGCCGGTCTCCTGCTGTGCAGTATCGAGTTCATCATTCGGCCGCTGTACGAGGGTAAATGACAATATCGGCCACGTATTGCGCCGGGGTTTGTCATTCCCGATTCCCAGCACGTTGTACACACGATGCATCGACAGCACCCGGTCTTCGTAATCTTGCGGGGTAGTGTTGCCGGTCAGTTGCAGCGAGAAGCGCCCATCAAGTGCCACCTGGGTGTAGTCGGTGTATTCGTAGGCGTGGTATTGGACAATCCAGTCCCCTGCTTGCTGTATCAGGCGTGGCCCTCGCTGGTTATCCCAGGCCGGGACGCCGGTCTGGCCGATTTCCTCGTCGGTCAGCGGGATGATGGTGTGCAGGTTGCTCCGTGGTTCAAAGGTGCGCGCCGAGTCCGGCGCCACACCTGGCCAGTAGGAGCCCAGGGCTGCGCAGATACGCACATCTTCGGTAAAGGGGCTGGCCATCTGGTATCCGCTAAGGCAGTCCAGCCAGGTCCCGTCCTCGGATTGTTGTCGAATCTTTCCGACTTCCCAGCCCGGGCCGAAGACGCCGGCTGCAGCATCCGGCAACGAGGACGGGCGCATAACCGGTGGCCGTGGCGGGCCGGGAGACAGCGTCGAGCCCGCCTCACGCGGTAAGGCCACAATGGCCGTGACGCCGCGATCATCCGTCGAAAAGGGTTGATCTTTCAGGCTCAGGTTGGCGCAGTATCGAACATTCGACAACGCCTCCAGTCGCGCATGCCAGATGTCCGGTGAGGGCAGGGTGGGCTCTGTACTTGCCCAGCGTTTAAGTTGACGCTGGCTGCACAGCGGAAAGAAGTCCGGGGCGCCGATCACCGAATACGCCGCTACCGTTGGCAGAACATTCTCCAAAGCAGGGCAACGAGCCCGAACCCAGCCATCGGCCGTGCCGTCATGGTAGTGCAGAGCAGGATAGCCACCTTGCCTGACCAGCTCCGCCACGCCCTCTTGGTCATTCAGGTCCTCAATGCTACCGTCCTCCAGCACCTTATGCCGGCCATGCACCATGCCTGCGGTTTCGGCAGGCATCTGGAAGGACAAGGGTTTGCTCTGGTGATAGGCAAGCTCCACCAGCCTGGATTTTGGCTGCGGGAGTAACAACCCCAACCCTAAGTCTGCTTGCGCAGCCCAATCTGCCAAACCGTCAGTGATGACGAACGGCGGCTGACTGATTTCCGGTTCCCCCCAGCCTGTACCGCTATGGCGCAGATGGATATGCCGTAATTTCTCGTTGATCTGGTACTTCTCCAGCTCAAGTGTCAGGTCCATGCCGGCCAGGCACTGCGTACCTTCGAACAACTTGTGCAGCGGCACCCAGAAATCCAGTTCGGCATCCACATCGACTCGAAAATCCATCGGTCCGAAGCGTGTGGCGTCACCCTTGTGTTGCATGGCGATGTAGGCGCTGTAACGCACGGGCATGACCCTGATGCTGTGTACATCATCGTCTACGAACGGCAGGAAACACCGCAGTTGGGCGTCGTAACGAGCGTCGGCGGTACCGACGCGGGCGATGCCGGTACGGGAGAAACACAGGTCGGCGTGTTCACCGTGCACGGTGTCGCCGGCGCAACGGTACTCGCTGGCAAACACCACCAGTGCCAGCGGCGCGCCCTCGGCCTTTCGCTGGAGGTCTTCGAGTGTGGGTGGGTTCAAGCCATAGACATAATCAAGAACTGCGTCAATTTCGGCAGGTGTCGGATACAGCTGCAGAGGTTGTCCGGCTCCGTCGGCAGTGACCTCGGGAGAGGCCAGCGCGTGATACAGCAGGCTGCGCGACGGTTGGCTGGACTCAATCGCCCGGTTGCCGGTACTGGAAAAGTCATCAAAGCCTGGAAGGCTGCGGTCGATGGTCAACGGTTTGATTAGCTCGGTGGCGAGCGGTTCTGCGAGGATGTCCAGCCCATGGCGCAGCAACAACGAATGCCAGCCGCCAGGCGCCAGTCGCGTGCACGCCCGGGTCACTGATTCGAGCAAGTCCATCGTGGTTTCCCGTTGATCCCGTGTACGGACATTGCACAGGAGCCCGGGGAGTGCTGGCTACTGTCAGTTCTGACAGTGGTGACCAGTGGTCGGTCGCCCTCGGTGTAATTAGATCCCACAGAGGGAGGCGAGAAAATCAGTGAAGTAGCGGCAACTTCAATTCCGCACACAACCCGCCCCCTTCGCGATTGCTCAAGGTCAACGCCCCACCAATCGCTATCGCCAGTTGCTGGGCAATCGCCAACCCCAGCCCGGTGCCGCCGGTGCTGCGGTTGCGGGAGTTTTCCACGCGGTAGAACGGTTCCATCACTTGCTTCAGTTCATCCTCGGCGATCCCCGGGCCACGGTCGAGGATCTTGATCGACAGGTTGCCATCGACCTGTTTTTCCACCCGCAACTCGGCAGCACCGGCAAACTTCAATGCGTTGTCCGTCAGGTTGACCAGCACCCGGCGCAAGGCGTGAGGGCGGGTGTCGATGACGGCTGAACTCTTGCCGGTGAGCTGAACGTCCTTGCCCATGTCCTGATAGTCGAACACCAGGCTGTCGAGGAACGAGTCGAGGTCGGTGCGGCGGCTTTCTTCAGTGGCGCCGTGGATGCTGCGGGCGTAGGCCACGCCTTCGCGTACCAGGTGTTCCATCTCGCCCAGGTCGTTCCAGAGTTTGTCTTTTTCGCTGGAGTCGTCCATGAACTCGGCGCGCAGTTTCATGCGGGTGATCGGGGTTTGCAGGTCGTGGGAAATCGCCGCGAGCAATTGCATGCGTTCCTTCAGGTATGCAGCGATGCGTGCCTGCATCGAGTTGAAGGCCTTGGCAGCGTGGGCGACTTCGGTCGGGCCTTTTTCGTCCAGGAGCACGGGATGGGCGTTGGGGTCCAGGGTTTCGACGGCACCGGCGAGGCGGGTGAGGGGGCGGATGGCGATTCTGACCGCCAGCCAGGAACAGGCCAGCATCAGCGCCAGTTGCCCGAGCAACACGATGGGCAGCCAGGGTGACAGCGGGACCATTGCGGGGCGGACGTCGATGGTCAGCGGGCTGCCATCCGCCAGGTTCAAGTGCACTTGAAAATGTTTTTTCGGCCCGGGGATATCGGTAAAGGTCATCGGGTAGTCATGGCCGATGGCGTCTTTGATCGAGGCGATGGCAATGGGTGCATCGGGCATGTCGGTGCGTATGGGCGTGCCGGGCGACCCCTCATTGAGCAGGTAACTGTAGTTGCGTCGTTCCAGTTGCTGCAGCCAACCGGCCCGCTCCTCGGCGGGCAAGCGATCGAGGATGGCAATGGACGTGGAAACGTCGGTTTCCAGGTTGCCGAGCATGGTGTTTTTCGAGGTTTCGTAGCGCTCGTAATATTGCGCGCCGAAGGACAGCGCCTGGGCGAGGATCAGGCCGATCAGGAAAATCAACGACAGCCGCGAGGCCAGGGTACGCGGCCAATGTAACGCCCGCGTCATGATTGATCGCCCAGGATTTCCACTGGCAGGGAAAACACATAGCCTTCGCTGCGCACGGTCTTGATGTAGGCCGGTTCGCGGGCGTCGTCGAGCAGGCGCTGGCGCAGGCGACTGACCAGCAGATCGATGGAACGGTCGAACAGGTCGGCGTCGCGGCCCTGGGTCAGGTTGAGCAATTGATCACGGTTGAGCACCCGTTGCGGATGATCGAGAAACACCCGCAGCAATCGATACTCGGCACCACTCAGGGCCACCATGGTGCCGTCTTCATCGAGCAGGTGACGGGCCGAGGTGTCCAGGCGCCAGCGGCCGAAGGCCAACAGGCGGCTGGCTTCGGTCACCACCAGGTTCGGCGGCAGCATGCGTGTGCGCCGCAGGACCGCGTTGATCCGCGCCAACAGTTCACGGGCCGCGAATGGCTTGACCAGATAGTCGTCGGCGCCCATTTCCAGGCCGAGGATGCGATCGGTTTCATCGTTGCGGGCGGTGAGCATCAGGACCGGCGTGGTCTTGTGTTTGCCGGCGCGCAATTCGCGGCAGAGCAGCAGGCCATCGTCCCCCGGCATCATGATGTCCAGCACGATCAGGTCCACCGGGGTGGTTTCCAGAAAAGCGCGCATCTGCCGTCCATCCGCCACGACGGTGGTGCGCAGGCCGTTCTTCTTCAGGTAATTGCCTACCAGCTCGCGGATTTCGCGGTCATCGTCAACGATGAGGATGTGATCAACGTGATCCATTGGGCCAAACCTCTGATAAATGGGGATTGCCAAACAGTCTATCGAGCCTGGACGGGGTCGCCTGCCGCCCTTTGTATTGCAGTGTATCTGGCTAGCCTGCGGATACACACGAAGGCAAAAAAGCCGTTTTTCAGCGGTTTTGTATTGCTGTGTATCCAGGCACCGTTCTGATACGTACCGATTGATTCTCGGCGATTCCCGACACAGACGAGATACCTCGCAGGCTTTTAATAGGTTCCATCGAGGCAAACCATATCGCCTCGGATCAACCAACGATCAACCTGTTGAAACCTTGAGGAATCCGCCATGAACACCAAAGCCATCTACGCCGCTTGCCTGTTTGCCGCGCTGAACATCTGCACCTTGTCGGCCCGCGCCGAAGCCGATGTCGCACCCAAAACCTACACCTACGGCACTCAACTTGACATCAAGAAAGTGGTGTCGCTGACCGAGGACACTACACCGTCCTGCGGCGTGGTGAATGCGCGGCTGACGTACCTCGATTCCCAGTCCAAGACCCAGGTGCTGGATTACCGCAAGTTGGCTGACAACTGCAACTCGGAAAACTGAGTGTTGCGATCAACGACCGCTTAATCCATTTGAAACAGGAAGGACATCATGAACAACGTATCCCGCTTTCTCACCGCCATCGCCTTTTCCGTCGCCGGTGCGGCAGCCCATGCCAACGCCGCTGTCGAGCAAAGCGCCTGCGGCAGCAACACCTGCTTCCAGCTCACGCCGGTGGAGGAGAAGGGCACCCAAGGCTTCCTTGCGCAAGACGGTTCCAGCCGGACGCCGCAAGGGCAAATGCTCGCCGAGAACGGTTCCAGCCGCACGCCTCAGGGGCAATTGCTGGATGAGCAGACCGCTTGAGAACACCCCCGACCCACTGTGGGAGCGGGCTTGCTCGCGAAGGCGGTGTGTCAGCCGCATCATCGCTGGCTGAATGTACGCTTTCGCGAGCAAGCCCGCTCCCACATTGATTGTGTGTCGCCCTCTGATTTGTATTAGGTGATCCCATGTTACTCATCGCTTTCCTGGGCGGCATATTGACCGTCCTCAGCCCGTGCATCCTGCCGGTCGTGCCCTTCCTGTTTGCCGGTGCCGACCGCACACGCTCCTCGATCCTGCTGACCCTCGGCGGCATGGTCCTGACCTTTGCCCTGGTCTCCAGTCTGGCCGTGGTCAGCACTGAGTGGGTGATACAGGCCAGCAACACCGGCCGCCACGTCGCCCTGCTCGTGATGGTGCTGTTCGCTCTGTCACTGATCTCCGCCCGGGTCGGCGACTGGCTGGCCCATCCCTTCGTGCTGCTGGGCAATCGCATCGACCCGGACACGCGGAAGATGTCCGGGCCTGTGGCTTCGATCATGATCGGTGTCGCTACCGGGCTGCTCTGGGCACCGTGCGCCGGACCGATCCTCGGGGTGATTCTCACCAGTGCCATGTTGCAAGGCGCGAACGCCGGCACCAGTCTGCTGCTGGTGGCTTATGGCGCGGGCAGTGCGTTGTCCCTGGGCACCTTGATCTTTGCCGGTCGCGGCCTGGTCAATCGCTTGAAACCGTCGATCCCGGTCACTGGCTGGTTGCGTCGTGGCGCCGGGGTTGCGGTGCTGGCCGGTGCGGCGGTGATTGCAACGGGGGCCAATGACCTGTTGCTGGCCAACGCCTCGTCGGAAGGTGTCAGCAGTGTGGAGAAAGGCGTGCTGGAAACCGTGCCGAAAGTCGTCGATTACCTGGTCAGCAAGGTCAAGGCCGACAGCACCATGGACAACGCCCAAGGCGCCATGCCCTCACTGTCCGGTGCAGTGGATTGGCTCAACTCGCCCGCACTGAGTAACGAAGCCTTGAAAGGCAGAGTGGTGCTGGTGGACTTCTGGACTTTCGACTGCATCAACTGCAAGCACACCTTGCCGTACGTGAAGGACTGGGCGAAGAAATATGAAAAGGACGGACTGGTAGTGATCGGCGTGCACACGCCTGAGTACGGCTTTGAACGCATCATCGACAACGTCAGGGCCAAGGTGAAGGAATACGGCATCACCTACCCGGTGGCGATCGACAACAACTACGCGATCTGGCGCAACTTCGACAACCAGTACTGGCCGGCGCACTACATCATCGATGCCAAGGGGCAGGTGCGTTACACGCACTTCGGTGAAGGCAGCTACGACACGCAGGAAAAAGTGATTCAGCAGTTGCTGGAGGAGGCCAAGGCCGGCACGCCAGCGGCGTAATCCGCTCGATCAATGGCTCACAGGCCTGGCCTCGTGGGCCATGGTTTTTTTCTCCTGACCGCGCCGCCACGCCGCCGGCGGTGCACCAAATTCGCGACGGAAGGCGCGGCTGAAGGCGGTATCGGTCTGGTAACCGACTTCTTCGGCGATCCGCGTCAATGAGCTGTTGCTGCTGCGTAACAGGTTGGCGGCCAGCAACATCCGCCATTGCGTCAGGTACTGCATCGGCGACATCCCCACCAGTTGCTGGAAGCGTTCGGCCAACACCGATCTCGACGTGCTGGCCGTGCGTGCCAGTTCGTCCAGTGTCCAGGCATGGCAGGGTTTTTTGTGCAAGGCGTTGAGGGCGGCGCCGACAATCCGGTCGCGCACACCGGCCAACCAGCCCGTGCGCCCTTCGCACTGTTCGTTCATGTACAGGCGCAACACTTCGATGAACAGCACTTCGGCCAGTTTGGCCAAGACCCCTTCGCCGCCGGGGCGGGGTGAACGGGCTTCGGCGAGGGCGTAGCGCACGGAAGATTCCAGCCAGATACCGGCATTCGAACCGCGCACATTGACTCGCACCACAGCGGGCAAACCCTTGAGCAATATGCCCGCCAGGCGCGTGTCGCACGCCAGGTAGCCGCACACAAGGCGGGTGACCGCGCCACCTCCGCCATAGCTCAATTGCCGGGGTCGGCGCGCCAGCACCGCATCCAGTCGCGCACCCGTGGCCGGGGGCAGTCCCGGTCGGGAGCACATGCGATGGGCGTCACCCTGGGGGAAGATCACCACGTCACCCGCACTCAGGAGCAGCGGTGGGTCATCGCCCAGTTCCACGTAGCACTCGCCCTCGGTGATCAGGTGAAAGATCACCACCCGTTCCGCATCGGGCTCCAGAAACGGCGCCGCCGTGTCGGCGCTGGGTGACTGGTAGCACCAGGGCGCGGTGAACCGGGCGTTGATAAAGATCGCGCCGACCAGGTGCACGACGCGCAGGGTCTGTGACAGAGCGTCCATAGGGATTTCCCCGTGGCAGGACTCCTGATTGTGAACGCCTCGGCGCGCAACGTGGAATCTCCGGACGATCGGGCAGGCTTGGGCGACGATCGGGCAGGACGCCAATGCCCGTCGGCGCGATAGTTTGCCCACAGGGTCAGTGCCGGCCCTGCCACCCATAACAAGAAGAGAGGTTGCCATGCCTAAGTTCGTCATTGAACGCGAGATCCAGGGCGCCGGAGCTCTGTCGGAAAGGGATTTGAAAGCCGCTTCGCAAAAGTCCTGCCGGGCGTTGCGTGAGTTGCCAGAGGTGCAGTGGCTGCAGAGTTATGTCACCGGTGACAAGCTCTACTGCGTGTACATCTCGCCGAGCGAGGCGCAGATCCAGGAGCACGCCAGGATCAGTGGTTTTCCCGCCAACCGCATTTCCCAGGTCATGAACATCATCGATCCGACGACGGCGGAGTAACCGCGACCGGACCCGATTCGTGTTTCAACACAGAGACCGTCTCCATGAGTACACCCATTGATCTGACTGCCTTGAAAAACCGCCAGATGGCCTCGTGGGCCAGCGGTGACTACGCCGTAATCGGTACTACCTTGCAGATCGTCGGCGAGCAACTGGCCGAAGCCTGCGACCTGTTGTGCGATGAACGCGTGCTCGATGTTGCCGCCGGTAACGGCAACGCGACACTCGCCGCTGCGCGTCGTGGTTGCCAGGTGACGTCCACCGACTATGTCGCTGCCTTGCTGGAGCGCGGCGAAGAACGAGCCCGGGCAGAACGCCTGAAAGTCTCCTTCCAGGTCGCCGATGCCGAAGCCTTGCCCTTTGCCGACGGCAGTTTTGATGCCGTGCTGTCGACCTTCGGCGTGATGTTCGCGCCGGACCAGCCAAAAGCCGCCGCGGAACTGGCGCGGGTTTGTCGCCCGGGTGGCCGGATAGGCCTGGCCAACTGGACGCCGGAAGGTTTCGTCGGCCAGATGTTCAAGACCCTGGGCCAGCACCTGCCACCGCCTCCGGGTGCGAACCCGCCCTCGCGCTGGGGCACCGAAGCCTGGTTGCACGAGCATTTCGACGAGCGTGAGTTTCTGCTCCAGGTGACGCGCCGCACCTTCAATTTCCGCTATCGCTCGGCGGCGCATTTCATCGACACCTTCCGCGCCTGGTACGGGCCGATCCACAAGGCCTTCGCGGCGCTGCCACCGGACGGCGCCACTGCCCTGGAAACGGACCTGACCGAGTTGATCAACCGGATGAACCGGGCGGGCGACAAGTCGCTGGTGGTGCCGAGTGAATACCTGGAGGTAGTGATCACGCGGCGTTGAAGGGCCATGCATAACCCCTTGTAGGAGCGAGCTTGCTCGCGATGGTCGATAACGATTACGCGTGATTTCTGGATGCACGCGGTGTTTTCGAGTCCATCGCGAGCAAGCTCGCTCCTACAAGGGGCAGTGTTCAGACAAGCTAAATGACCTTCGCCCCCCGCGCTTGCAGCAACTCGTGCAATACCGACCGATGGCAATGCGCTTCATCCTCGCAATAACACCCCACGGCCAGGGACGTCTGATGGGACAGCGCGGCCAGCAGGTCCAGCATTTGGCTGGCAGCGGGCTGGTTCATCTCGGCCTTGAACTTGCGCCTGAACACCTCCCAGGCCCTGGCATCCTGCGCGGCCTTGGCCTCGGCCACCAATTCCGTACTCGGCGACAGCAGCGGCTGCCAGACATCATAAAAATCCCGACGGGCGAATTCGGCTTTCGGTACGCCACGGGGAGGGCGGCGTACCGTGCCCAGGCGCAATCCTTCGTCAGGTCGACGGGGTGATCCGAGTTGAACGATATGAACCGGCATGGCTACTTGAGCCGCGATTCGTCGAACCACTCAAGTGCCGTACGCCACAAGCAGATGCCCAGGAAGTACGCCGACATCAGCAGCCACAGCCCCATCACCAACGGGTTGATCAGCGGATGGTTGAGCACCAGCGACAAGCTGCACAGCAGCCAGATGGCCGTCACCGCAATGTTGATCGGCATGAACCGGCGCACGCGGAACGGATGCAGGAATTTCATCCGGGTCACGGTCAGCAGGGCCAGGCCAATGACCGTGACGAAGGTGATCCACGGTGACGGGGCGATGATGTACAGGCACAGGGCAACCACGTTCCAGGCGGCGGGGAAGCCCTGGAAGTAGTTGTCCTTGCTCTTCATGTTGACGTTGCAGAAACAGAACAGCGACGACACCAGAATCAGCGACACAGTCAGCAGCAAGGTGTAGTCCGGCAACGGGATGTAGCGATAGATGAACAGTGCCGGGATAAACACATACGTCAGGTAATCGATCACCAGGTCGAGGATCGAGCCATCGAAACTCGGCAGCACCGACTGCACATTGGCCTTGCGCGCCAGCGCACCGTCCAGGCCGTCGACGATCAGGGCGACACCCAGCCACAGCAGGCAATGGGTCGGCTGGTTATCCAGCAGCGACAGGGTGGCGAGGAACGCGGTGACCACGCCGGTGGCCGTAAAGCCATGGGCGCCCCATGCTTTGAGTCTGGCGATGTACAGGGTTGAAATCACAGGGGCGTTCTCCAGTAAATGAAGCAAGCCAGTTATCACCCCGCGTACGGGGGCGGTGGCAAACCGGGTGGGGTTGCAGGTATCGACCGGGTATCCGGGAATAAGGTTCACCACCTATGAATCTTAGCTGCGCCGGCAAAAAATACCCCGGATTAATCCGCGGTAGCGAGGGCACGTCAGCCCAACGGTGCTGGCACATTCGCCGACGGGGGCTATCGTTGCCTGACTGGATGAACCCCCTGCAAAAGAGGACAAGCGTCATGAACACCAGCGATTTGCTCGAACAATTATTGCGCGCCGGTCAGGGCTCGATGGCGCAACAGGGCGGCGCTGGCGCGTCGGCCCAAGGCGGGCTCGGCGACCTGGGTGGATTGCTCGGCGGGTTGTTGGGCGGTGGTGCTGGTGGTGGTGGCGCAGGGTTGGGCGGATTGCTCGGTGGTTTGCTCGGCGGCGGTTCGCCGATGGGTGGTGCGCCACAAAGTCGTTCCGGTGGCGGTGCCAATTATGCGGCGCTGGCGTCCCTCGGCATGATGGCGTTCCAGGCGTACCAGGCCTGGCAACGCAGTCAGGCGTCGGCACCGCAAGAAGCACCGCGCACGGTGGACTTGCTGGCCGGCCCGGAGGCCGAGGAGCACAGCCATGCGATCCTGCGGGCATTGATTGCGGCGGCCAAGGCCGACGGCCGGATCGATGACGCCGAGAAGCAGATGATCAGCGCTGAAATCGGGCGTCACACCGACGATCCGCAATTGCAGCAATGGCTGGACGATGAAGTCGCCAGGCCACTGGATGCCAATGACGTCGCGCAATCGGCCACCGACCCTGGAATGGCCTCGGAGATGTACCTGGCCAGCGTCATGCTGGTGGACGACCAGCAGGACGCCGAGCGTAATTATCTGGATGAACTGGCGGCGGCATTGCAGATCGAGCCGGAGCTGCAATTGCATCTGGAGCAGCAAGCCAGGGGCTGTGCCTGAATTGGCGTCGGAGGCAGAAACGTAACGCCCCCCGTGAGTGGAGCGGTACAAGTCTCGGCAGGTGATCACCACCGGGATGCGCCGGCGGGTCGGGATGAAAAAACAGCTCAGGCCGGACTCCATGTGGCGAGGGAACAAGCTCCCTCGCCACAAGAGCGTGTTACTTCAGGAACGCCTGGAAGTCGGTACCCATTTTGTCGATCGCCGCCTTGAAGTCCTTGGCGGTAACCTTTTGGCTCTCATTTTCCAGGGCGGTGCCAAACACCTTGCGTACCACTTTGGCCACGGTCTGGTTGCTCTTCGCGTCGATGAACTCGGCTTCGATGAACAGGATGGTGTCCTGGTCACGGTGACCGGTGGCGGCCTGTGTTGCCCCGACTACGGCTGCGATGGGGACCACTTCATACCACTTCATGCCTTCGTTTTCGGCGCTGACCCCGGTAATCGCCGCACGCATGATCAGGGACCGGGAACCCGCCGGTGCGGAGGAGGAATTGGACACTACGCGGTATTTCTGACCCAGCGTGGCCTTGGCCTTGTTGGTCATGTAGTTCTGAATGTCGGCCAGCGTCTGCTGGTTGACCCGCTCATTGGGTTTGGGCGCTGGATACAGTTCCAGTTTATTGAACACCACGGTGTCATAAGCATTCGCGTTCCACGAAGGGCTGACCCAGCGCATCGCGGTTCCGCCGCTAGGCGTCTGGACTTCCTGCAGGTTGTTGTAGTTGGACAGGAAACCTGAGTATTGCGCCTTCTCAGTCACTTTCGAGGTGCAACCGCCAAGCAACAGACCGGCCAGCGCAGCGCCGACGAGCAGTTTTCGGGACAGATTCATAGTGGTGTGTACTCCTTGGATGAAATCGTCGTTCTTTCGTTTGCAGGACATCAGAAGCGCCAGGTCATATTCCCGGCCAAGGCTTGAATCCAGGCATTGTCGAATTGACCGGAAATTCGATTGCCCGATACAGACTTGGCCTGGTCAACCGGCATGTCGCCGAGCCAGACCATGGCCCAACTGACGTTGATATCGGTGTCCTTGTTCAGAGCATAGGTGGCTCCTGTTGCAATGCGCCAGGATTCGTTCATCGGCACCACCACGCTGCGATGGCTGTCCGAGACGGCGCTGCTGTCGTAGGCCACACCGAAGTTCCACAACCACTGCTCGGTGGCCTGGTATTGCGCACCCAGGGAGAGGTGCCAGGTGTCCTTGAAGCCGGCGTCGACCGTTGTCGATTGCGCTCCAAATGCCGTGGTGTCGACCTCCACGGCGATGTCGCCGAACTCGGACCAATCCTGCCAGTTGGCCGAGGCCAGCAACGCCCATTGCCGGTCGAGTTGCTGGAACAGGCTCAGGGTGACGGTTTGCGGCACCTTCATGTCGAGTTCGGTGTCGGTGTTGTTGACGCGCTCGAGCAGACGTCCATCACCCTTCACATCGAGCCGGTCCTTGAAGTCCAGGTCGACCTGGCTGGTGTAGGTCAGGCCGATGCGCGTGCCGGGTTGCGGAGCGTAGATCACGCCCACGTTGGCGCCATAGCCCCAGGTGTTGTCCCTGTACTTGAATTGGCCGTCAGAGCGGTCAGTGAAGCCGAAAGGGGAGCGGTCGATGGCGGTGTCTGCCTTCAACATGCCGTACATGGCCTTGATGCCCAGGCCGACCGACCACTGCTCGTTGAAGCGATAAGCCACGCTCGGTACCAGCGACAGGCCGAGCAGGCTGGAGTTCTGCGTGAAGTAGCGGCCTGACCAATCGTTGTCGTAGTTGACCGCCAACCCGAAGTCGCCGTACTGGCCGAAACCGACGCTCCAGTGTTCGTCCAGTTCATGGCTGATGAAGAAACTGCCACCGGGAATCGGATCGAGGGCATTGCCACTGCCGCTGCCCTGGACGCTGGTGCCGGCGTCGCGGTCGAAGCTCAGGTCGCCGTACAGAACCTGCAAGCCGGCGGTGATTTGCGTGCCCGGCAGGTAGCTCATGCCCGCAGGGTTGCTGGCGATGGTCGAGGGACCTTGGGCGCGGGCAGCGGCACCGGCGTTGGCCAGGCCGGTGTTATCGGTGCCGATTTCATAGAGCATGATGCCGCCGGCCCAGGCTGGCTGGCAGCACAGGGCAAGTAGCGTACAGGCAGGTAGAGCCAGTGTGCATGTGCGCATGTAACTACCTCAGCAAATGTCCATTTCGAATGTGGGTGGCCTGTGCCGGCCACCCATGGTTTCGGCTGTTTACTTGGCCATGGCTGCCCGGGCCGCTTCGATCTTGGCCTTGACCGCTTCAAGATTGAAGCTCGCGCCTTTCTGCATCGGCGGAAACTCCACGGCTGTTTCGGCCAGTTTGACCACTTGTTGCTGCACAAACACATAACGCCAGAACTGGAATTTGAACCACTCGAAATATTCCAGCGAACCATTGGCCGCCATGTTTTCCGGCCATCCGGCACGTTCGAACGGATCGAGGCGCAGGTTAGTCAGAATCGGCATGTCCAGCGTGACCTTGGCACCCAGCCAGCCTCCGGGCTGATCGATGAAGCGGTACTTGAAGTCATCGATGCGGATCGCACCCAGGGCGCTCTCTCCAAAGTAGAAGATTTCATGCCGGTTCGACGGCCCTTTTCCGGTGATCATTGGAGTTTGATCATAGCCGTCCAGGTGAACTTTGTAGGTGGTGTCGCCCAATTGTTTGCCTTTGAGCAGCTCTGCCGTGATGTTCGGGTTACCCGCCGCTGCGACCAGGGTCGGGAACCAGTCCATGCCGGACATGATGCCGTTGGCGACCTGGTTGGCCGGTACCTTGCCCGGCCAGCGAATGATCGCTGGCGCCCGGAAGCCACCTTCCATGACCGTGCCTTTGCCCATGGCGAACGGGGTGGTGCCGCCGTCCGGCCAGGTGAAGTTTTCCGCACCGTTGTCGGTGGTGAAAATCACGATGGTGTTGTCGTCCATGCCGTCTTTTTTCAGCTTCGCCATGACGTCGCCGACGATGTCATCGAGCTGCGCCATGCCGGCTTCCTGTTCCGACCAGCCATTCTCCGCGTTGCGCATGGCCTGGTACTTGTCGGACAGGTGCGTGACGATGTGCATGCGGGTCGGGTTGAGCCAGACGAAGAACGGTTTGTTGTCCTGTTTGGCCTTGTCGATGAAAGAGAAGGCCTTGTCGCGAATCTCGTCGTCAATGGTTTTCATCCGCTCCGGATAGAGCGTGCCGGCGTCTTCGATTTTCTGCTTGCCCACCTTGCCCCAGCGCGGCATCACCGTGGCGTCATCGGTGGTGGTGGCCCAGCTGTGGACCATGTTGCGTGGGCCGACGCTTTCCAGCAGTTCCTTCGGATAATTGGGGTGCGCCGGGTCTTCCATGGCGTCGAGGTGATAGAGGTAGCCGAAGAATTCGTCGAAACCGTGGACGGTGGGCAGGAACTGGTTCAGGTCGCCCAAGTGGTTCTTGCCGAACTGGCCGGTGGCGTACCCCATGGCCTTGAGTGCGGTCGCGATGGTGACGGCTTCGGCGGGAATACCCACGGGCGAGCCGGCCTGGCCGACGGTGGTCATGCCAGTACGAATCGGCAGTTCGCCGGTGATGAAGTTGGCGCGCCCGGCGGTGCAACTGGCTTCGGCGTAATAGTCGGTAAAACGCATGCCTTCATTCGCGAGTTGGTCGAGATTGGGGGTTCTGCCGGCCATCATGCCCTGGTTGTAGACACCGATATTCGACCAGCCGATATCGTCGCCCATGATCACCAGGATGTTGGGGGCTTTGTCGGCGGCCAGGGTCAGGCCAGGAAATACCATTGCATGCAGTAACAGGGGGATAGCGAAGATCGAGGATAAGGTTGTCCGGTTCATGTCGAGCTCCTGCGTACTTGCGTTAGTACATAGAGACGCGCCCCCAGCCGCCGTTGAAATTCGTAACCCCCCGCGAAGAGCGTAGGTTTGAATTGCGAAATATCCAGTAATGAATAGCCAGAAAGTCAGCGATTCAGGCACTTGCACTGAAATGGCGTACCGGTAAATGCGCCGGTCGAATCGGGCGGCGAGCGATACTCGCCGCCCCCATCGTCATTACCGGGCAGCAGTGGCGGCCAGCAATGGTGCAATTTGCTCATCGGTCAATGCGGCGTGCACGTCCATGCTCATCAGGTCGTTCCATTCCAGCACCCACTTTTGAATCGGCACCAAATCATTCGCCTCGGCAATGCCGAAGCCGGCCGAACTCCCTACGGCATGCCAGCGTCCGTGCATGGTGACGCCTGCGGGTGGCGCGCCACCGGTTTTGAGAAAACGTGCGATTGCGGCATCACGGTTGTCCGGACTGATTGTCCAACTGACGATGAATAACATCGGCCACCTCCTGTTGCGCACTGGCACCTGTTGTCTGCGCGTACCTGGCTGGCGCCGGGGCCGTGGCCACGCATGGGTTTCCAGCTCCGTCCTGGCTGGCTTGCGGCAAAATCTCCCAAGGAAGGCATAGCAGTGCCCCGCGATTCATGTACGACCGCTGATCCTGTTCCGGTGCATTTTCGAGGGGGTAACAGATGCCTGTTTCACCAGCGAAACATGGGCAGCGGCCGCAACGGCGAGTGGATGAATTGCTTTGCTGAAAGCCTCATCAGCATCGAGTGAAAACCATGGTCGGGAAAGGCCGACTGCACGGTTTTGATGAAGGGGCGGGGCAAGCCGAAACGGACCAGTCCCAGGGACACATCCACCAGATCGGCCTGACGGAAGGGTTCGACGCTGTTGGCGTAGGCGCCGCGATATCGGCGCAGCTTGTGATGTTCAAGTATCAACGCGCTGACTTCTGCGTTCAGTTGGGAGCGTTGTCGGCTGTCGAGATATTCAGTGGCCAGGGCAATGGACGGGGGCAGGTAGTCAAGGGTGTCATCGGTCCAAATGCCCAGGTCGTGAAACGCCGCCGCGATTTGAACGGCCTCCGAGGGCAGGCCTTCGGCACCGTTGAGGGCGGTATGGAAATTCAATACCCGATAAATGTGGTTGCAGTAGCCCTGCAGGTCGGCACCGATGGCCAGTGCGAACGAGGTGAGAATCTCGTCGATGAGGGGGAATTCGAGAATGGGTTTCATCAGGCGTCACGCAACAGGTCGTTGGCATTGAGCAGCTCGTAGGCAATCTCCGGTCGCTTTTCCATGGCCCGGCGAATGGCGGCCGGGATGTTGGTGCGGGTCTTGCGGCACAGCCCCGGCAGTTCGCCGATCTGGATGCCGATGCCGCGCATGGTGCGCACCTCATTGAAACCGGGAGCGATGTCCACGCGAATGCCCAACTGCTCGAACATGCGCCGTTGCACATGCTCCAGGTCGCTCAGGCTCTGCAGGTTTTCCAGGCGTTCGATCAGGCGTTTTTCTTCGTTGCGGGTCAGAAACAGAATGCGCAGGTCCGCCCCCGGTGTTTCCAGCAACGGGTCACGCCCGCAGTCGCAGGCACCGGGCGGGCAGGGTTGGCGAATCGCAGCAGTGGTGGTCATGGGGATCAATCATAGAGCTGTGTGATTGAGTTTGCCCATAGGGATTTTGACGTGAAGGCGATCTAAACCTGTGGGAGCGGGCTTGCTCGCGAAAGCGTCCTGTCATTCGACAATTGCGTCGACTGACACTACGCCTTCGCGAGCAAGCCCGCTCCCACAGGGGTTGCGGTGAGCCTGCTTGACTTACTTCAAGACCAGCATCCGATAAACACCATCCTCGACTTCGATCCCGTGGGTGTCGTGGGTGAAGCCGGGGAAGGATTTGTCGAAGGCTTCCAGCGCCTTGAGATACGCCAGCAACGGACCGTCCGCCGGACCCGCGTTCTCGCCGGGCATGAGCAACGGGATGCCTGGTGGATACGGCACGATACCGGTGGCGGCGAGGCGCCCGGCGGCTTGCTCGAGGGTGACCAGTTCGATGTCGTTGCGCACCAGTTTTTCGTAGGCCTCCACCGGACTGAACTCGGCTTTTGGCAGGGTGCCGAAGGCCTGGGACATGTTGGCGGTGGTCTTGTGTTTCTTCATGGCGGCGAAGATTTCGTCGGCCAGATCCTTGAGGCCCATGCCGGCATAGCGTTGCTGGTTGGCGTTGTACAGGTCGGGCAGGCACAGCTCGAGTTCGGCGTTGTCGTCGTAGTCACGCTTGAAGTCGAGCAACGCGTTGAGCAGCGTGCCCCATTTGCCTTTGGTGATGCCGATGGAGAACAGGAACAGGATGGTGAAGTCGGTGGTTTTCTCGACCACGATACCCTGACGACCCAGGTACGCCGTGATCACACAGGCCGGGATACCGGAGGCGAGCAGGTTGCCGTCGTCGCCCATGCCCGGGCTGAGCACCGAGACCTTGATCGGGTCCAGCATGCAGTAGCCATCTTCGATGTCGCCGAAGCCGTGCCATACCGCATTCGGGTGCAGGACCCAGCAGTTCGGATCGGTTTTAAGCGTAGCCGGGTCGACTTCATGGAACGGCACGGTCGCTGCGCCAACCTGTACGGTCGGTGGTTGCCAGCAGGTGAAGAACCAGTCGTCCTTGCTCAGCATTTCGTTATGCATGCGCGAGAGAACTTGGCGGAAGCTGATCGCTTCTTCAATCGATTCGTTGGTGAGGATCTGTCCGCTCGGCGCTTCCATCATCGCCGAGCTGACGTCGCAGGACGCCATGATCGCGTAGTTCGGCGACGTGGAGGCGTGCATCATGTACGACTCGTTGAAGCGCGCATGCTCGATCGGGTTACGGCCGTCGCGCACATGGATCATCGAGGCCTGGGACAGGGCGGCCAGCAATTTGTGGGTCGACTGGGTGGCGAACACGGTCGGTTTGGACTTGTCGTGATCTGCCGGGTTGCCGTGCATGGCATGGCGTCCGTTGTACAGCGGGTTGAAGCGCGCATAACCGTACCAGGCTTCGTCGAAGTGCAGACGGTCGACGCTTTCGCCCAGCAGCTCCTCGACGCGGGTGACGTTGTAGGTCAGGCCGTCGTAGGTTGAGTTGGTGACAATCGCGTGTACGGGCGTCGGATCGATGCCTTGCTTGACCAACGGGTTGTTGGCGATGGCGACTTTCACGCCTTCGGCGCTCAGGGTCTGCGGCAGGATCGGGCCGATGATGCCATAGCGGTTGCGGGTCGGCACCAGGTAGGTCGGAATCGCCCCGGACAGGGTCATCGCATGCTCGGCGGACTTGTGGCAATTGCGGTCGCACAGAGCGATCTGGTTGCGCGTGACGCTGGCCATGAGGATGACGCGGTTGGACATCGACGAACCGTTGGTCACGTAGTAAGTGCGGTGGGCGCCGAAGACCTTGGCGGCATAGCGCTCGCCCTGGCCGATAGGTCCGCTGTGATCGAGCAGGGAGCCCAGTTCGCCGACCGAGATCGACAGGTCGGAACGCAGCAGGTTCTCGCCGAAGAACTCGTAGAAGGCCCGGCCTGCGGTGCTCTTCAGGAACGCCGTGCCACCGGCATGTCCGGGGGTATGCCACGAGTATTCATAGGTGCGGGCAAACTTGACCAGTGCGCCGAACATCGGTGGCAACGCAGCCTGACGATAGCGTTCGATGGCGGCCAGGATGCGTCCGCTGAGGAAACGAGTGGTGTCCTCGGGCAGCCAGATGAAGTCGTCGGCGTGCTGCATGACCAGCAACGGAATGCTCGATGCGGTGGTACGGTCACTGATCAGGAACACCGGCACACGTGTGTTGCGCTCGCGCAGTTTTACCAGCAGTTTGATGCAGTCGGCGTGGCCTTCACTTGTGTCCATTTCCCATCTGATAAGCACACATTGAACGGCAGGGTCCGAACGCAGGATCGATGCGGCATCACTGAGACTTTCCGAGGCCAGTACACTGACACCGCGTCCCTCTACGTCGTGGACCAGTTGATCCAGGGCGCGGCCAAACACCGTGCGCTTGTCCGGGGGACTGCTGACCAGTAGCGCCAGCATGCCCAGTGAGTGTTTATATTCCGTCATGCTTGAACCTCCATAGTGGCTTTATTCAGATTGTTCACCGGCACTGGTTCGGCAGTGAGGTGCTGCGCGCTGACGGTTTGCGTCGGTACGCTGTTGTTGAGTGCTTCGAGGCGGATCAGGCGGTTGTTGACGAACCCGAACAGCGTGTAACCGAAGATGGTCGCCACACCGCCCAGCATCAGGGCCTGCTCACCGGAGCTGTACAGCGCCAGGTAGCTGTAGGCCGCCGCGATCAGGGCAATGACGTTGGTCGCCAGTGCCTTGCCTTCCGGCACATTGGAGACTTTCTGCATGGTCATCAGCGCGGCCATGGACAGGATGTAAGGCACCAGGTTGGTGACCACTGCGAGGTTGACGAGGGTATCGAACTGTTTGCTCAAGTCTGGACTGATGGTGAGAAGGGCCAGTGCGGTTTGTGCGATGAGCAGTACCATCATGCCGACAATCGGCGTTCCCGCCTTGTTGGCCTTGGCGAAGATCGACAGGAAGTAACCCGTGTCCGCCGAGCTTTTGTACACCTGGGCGATGGTGAACTGCCAACCCAGCAGCGAACCGATGCAGGCGAGCACCATCGCTGCCATCACGATGTCCCCGACCATTGGGGTGAACATCTTGGCGAACACCAGGCCGAAAGGCGCAGTGGACGCAACCAGTTCTTCGTTGCCGACGATTCCGAAGATGACGTTGGTGGAAACGATGTAGATCACCGCCGCACCCAGGGTGCCGCCCAGCACGGCAATCGGTACGTTTCGCTCTGGGTTTTCCACCGCGTCGGTGTTGGCGCAAGCCGATTCCAGACCGAGGAAAGCCCACAGTGTAATCGCCACCGAGGCACCGGCCGCTTCGAACCAACCTTTGTCGTGAGGGTTCCAGCCAGCGGCGTACACGCTGCTGTCGAACCAGAACCAGCCGACAGTGGATACCAACACCACCGGTGCAATCACACCCCAGACCGTCACCGCGCCGATCCGGCCGGTAATGCGCGCACCGCCAAAGTTGGCGAAGGTGGTGATCCACAACAGAGCAATAGTCGCCAGACCTACTTGAAGGGAATCGAGTTTTATCCCGAACAACACCTGGATATAGCCGACCGCGGTAATACTGATCGCCACGTTGGCAATCAACAGCGACAGACCGTAGGTGTAGTTGGTGATGTAGTTACCCGCTTTACCGAACGTGTATTCGGCATAACCGCCCATGCCGCCGGTCTTGCGGCTGAGCATCCCGCATCGCGCAAAGGCGTAGGCCAGAGCGAGTGAGCCGGTGGCCGTCACCAACCAGGAAAGAATCGAAATCGCACCGACTTCCGCGAGTTTCGTCGGTAGCAGCACAATACCCGAGCCCAACATGTTGACGGCGGTCAACATTGTCAGTTGCCCCACACTCATTTTCTTTGCGACTGACATTCCGTTGCCTCACTTAGTTGGCGATTGAGAGTCTTAGCTATAGCAAAGGATTGAAAACTCGCAAGAAATGGCGTTATCCATTTCTTTTTTGCATTAATTTGCAGAAAAGGCACGATGCTGGCCCCCAAGTTTAAAAATCCTCAGCAAAATTAGTTCATTTTCAGCCAGTTAAATAGGTCAAGATGCGCAAGACATGGATCGCGTTAATTCCGTTAGTTGTTGCGGGTATAGCCCATTCGGCTCAAGCCAAAGAACTGGCCACCAATGATAAGTACATGTGCAGTTGGGGGGCTGGCACCGCTGCAAGGGCACAGGAACTGAAACTCTCGGGCGTTTCTCTGTACGCCGCCCGCCAGAAAATCCAGGTCTACAAGTTCGCCAAATCCTGGATGCGCATGATGGCACTTGGCATTACAGAGCAAACTTATGACAGTCCGTCGCGATTGCAACCGACTGCTGTACGGCAGAGCTTTTATGAGGACTGTGTCAGGTATAAGTTGGCGCGAAAGTAAAGAGAAAGCGGGCACTGGTCGGCTCGACCACAGTGTGGGCCTGTGACGTCTATATTGATTGACCATCCCCGCGACCGGATGGGGTGTTAAAACCGGTTTCTTACAACT
The DNA here is from genome assembly GCF_059422645.1 of Pseudomonas sp. GW821-FHT01C01. NCBI lineage: Bacteria > Pseudomonadati > Pseudomonadota > Gammaproteobacteria > Pseudomonadales > Pseudomonadaceae > Pseudomonas > Pseudomonas sp. GW821-FHT01C01. The sequence continues at coordinate 45,650 of NZ_JBWKXF010000002.1, forward strand.
CAATCAGGAGGTCACCATGAACCAGATCGATAAAGTGTTGTACACCGCCAAAACCCACACCACGGGCGGGCGTGACGGCGCTTCCCGCAGCTCCGACGGAATTCTCGATGTGAAGCTGTCGTCCCCGGGCGCGGGCGGCGGCGGAACCAATCCGGAACAACTGTTCTCTGCCGGTTGGTCAGCCTGTTTCATCGGCGCCATGCAAGTGGCGGCCAGGGAAATGAAAGTGACGTTGCCCAAGGATGTGGCCGTCGATGCCGAAGTCGACCTGGGTACCAATGAAGGCGGTTACCTGCTGCAGGCGCGGCTCAATGTCAGCCTGCCAGGGCTGGATCGTGAAACCGCGCAAAAAATCGTCGACACCGGGCACCAGTACTGCCCGTACTCGAAAGCCACGCGCAACAACATCAACGTCGTGCTCAAGCTCGTTTGAGTTGACCTGAAAGGCTCGCCGCCAATAACGACCTGACCTCGGGTGAGCCGAGGACGTTGAAATTGTCGGTAACGGTGGATTTCCAAAGGGGGGACACCGACTCTGTAGGAGCTGGCTTGCCAGCGATGGCGGCCGCAAGATCGATGCAAGTCCTCAATGGCCCCATCGCCGGCAAGCCGGCTCCTACAGTGTCACGCGGGCATCAATTCATCTTGCTGTGATCATGCATCATCGCGCTGTGATCCATGGTGCCAATTGCCTTGGCCACGGCTTCAACCTGAATCGACTCTTTCTCACCCTTGGCGTCTTCCACGGTCAGGGTCAGCGGCACCTTGTCGCCTTCCTTGATCTGGGCATTCAGGTCCATGAGCATGATGTGGTAACCGTTCGGGTCGAAGCTCACCGCTTTGCCAGCCGGCAGTGCGACAGACTGAACTTGCTGCATTTTCATCACGTCGTCTTTCATGCTCATTTCATGAATCTGCACGAGCTTGGCAACCGGCGATTGCACGCTCAGCAGTTTGCTGTCGCTGCTCGCGGTGACGGTCATGAAGGCGCCGCTCGACGGCTGACCGGCCACGGTGGCGCGGACCCAGGCGTCGTCGACCCGGGTTTGTGCCGATACCTGAAAGACCAGGCCGACCAGGGACAAGCCCAGTGCCAATTGCTTGCAACGTTGCGCGAGGCGCTTTTTAACCTGCGGGGCATTCATTTCAGCAAATCTCCATCACGGTGAGCAGATCTTCTGCGCACTCTTGGGCTGTCAGGGACGCGGACAGTCCCAGGCGCAGAGTGCCCCGGGAGTCGAAGACATAACTGGTCGCGGTGTGGGAGAGGGTATAGGTATCGCCGCTCGGGACCTTTTCAAAGAACACGCCGAACTCCTTGGCGGTGGCGGCGGTTTCTTCCAATGTGCCGTACAGCGCTTCGAAACTCGGATCGAATGCCTTGACGTACTTGTCGAGCATCTCGGGTGTGTCGCGCTCAGGGTCCAGGGTGATGAAGACCACCTGCAGCCTTTCGCCATCGCGACCCATCAGCTTCTTGGCCTGCGCGGCACGCGCCAGGGTGGTCGGGCACACGGCCGGGCACTGGGTGAAACCGAAGAACACCATCGGCATCAGGCCGCGATAGCTGCCCAACATCCTGGTTTCGCCCTGAGCGTCCTTGAGCTTGAAGTTGCGCCCCATGATCTTGTCGCTGAGGTCTTTGCCGTACTTGAACGACAGCTTGCTGCTGTCATCGCAACCGGCGAGCAGGCCAAGGCTCAATAGGCCCATGCCTTGCAGGACCGTTCGGCGGGTGTACAAAGTACTCATTGAAAAAGCATCCTGTTGAACAGGCTGAAATGACAGCGTGATGACTGTACAGACGAAAAAATCGGATGGATGTTAACAAACTGTGTCGGTGTTGGAGGGGGGGATACGACCATTGGACCGGAGGTGAGGCGTGACATAGTGTCGCGCTGTCTGGGCCACAATGTTTCGCTTTAGCTTAACGACGCAGTGTCGCGCAAAAATCCTGTTCCGGCTGCGCAGCCGTGTACCACACGTAATCGGCACTGTCGGCGGTCACGGTCTTGCCCACTTCGGCCAGGATCAGCACCGCGTTACCTTCACCCGCACCCAGGTCCTTCAGGTGCAGTGGCACGCCCAGATCCTTGCGCACGTGAAAGGCACCGGCCAGCAGCAACGCAGGCGTCGGCGCGGCCATCAGGCGTTCCGCCATGCGCCGGTCACGTTGCTGCTGTACCGCGAGCATTGCCGGCATCTGCGCTTCGGGCAGCAGGCCGCAATGGGATGCGCGGATGTCCTCCAGCAAGGTCGCCTGTACGTATTCGGTGGTGGACGCTTCGCCTTTCAATACCGGGCGTTGTTGGTAGATTTGCATGATCTGCGCACGGTCCAGGTTCGCCGCCAGCAGCGGATACGGTTGCCGCAGCGCGTAGGTGACGAGTGCGCCATAGACGCTCCAGTCCCAATTGGCCTGCCAGGCCAGTGCCTTGAACGTATCAGCCGGTGGCTGGCCAGCGCGGGTTTGAGTTTGCGCGGCATCGACCCTGGATTGTTGATCGGGGTTGAGCATTTCCATCAGCAGGCTGCCCTGGGAGCGTTGTGCCGCCAGCTCGCGCAGCAGCCACAATTGCAGGGCGTGGTGGTCCGGGTTGTCGTGCTGTTCACCGACCAACACACGCGGCACAACGGCCAGGCGTTCGACCAGTTCTTGCGGCGTCAACGTGCGCCCGGTAGCGAGTTCACGGATGACCCCGAGGTCAGTGTGATCGCGGCCTTGCGGGGCGATTGGCGCCGGGGGCGGTGTAACGTGATGGCTGGTTTGGCAGGCAACCAACAGACTGAATGCACAGAGCAACAGAAAGCGCATCGGGTTTCCCTGTAAGGCAGTAGTCCCCTCGATCATTGAAAAAGGGGAGCGGTATCAGCGCGCGATGATCAACGGGTGGCCGCGTTCCGGGTGCTGGTGAATCAGCACTTCCAGCCCATACACCGTCGCCAGCGCCTCGGCGGTCAGCACCTCGGCCGGTGGACCGTAGGCGTGGGGCAGGCCTTGTTGCAACAACAATAGTTGATCGCAGTAACGTGCGGCGAGGTTGAGGTCGTGCAGGATCACCAGCACCGCCACCCCGCGCTCGGCAAAGTCGCGCACGGCTTGCAAAATGGTGTGCTGGTGCAGCGGATCGAGCATCGACGTCGGTTCATCGAGCAGCAGGGTTTGCCCTTCGGCACCCGGCCAGAGTTGCGCGAGCACCCGCGCCAGATGCACGCGCTGGCGTTCGCCACCGGACAGCGCCAGATAACTGCGTCCCGCCAGGTGCAGAGCGTCGGCGCAGCGCAGCGCTTCGACGACGATCTCGGCATCGCGCACCCGACCGCTGGCGTGAGGCAAGCGACCCATGCCGACGACTTCGTTGACTGAAAAGGCAAAGTTCAAGGACGAACTCTGCGGCAGCACGGCCAGGCGTTTGGCCCGCTCCTGACCCGGCCAGTCGGCGAGTTGACGCTCGTCGAGGCTGACCGTGCCTTCGCGGGTCGCCAGGTCGCCGCACAAAGCAGCGAGCAGGGTACTTTTGCCGGCACCGTTCGGCCCCAGCACACCCAGCACCTCGCCCGGGTGCAACTCGATATCGATGTTCGCCAGTACCGTGCGGTTGCCACGGCGGACCAGCAAGTTGTTTGCCCGCAACATCAGGAACGCCCTCGTACCAACAGATAAAGAAAGAACGGAGCCCCGATCAGTGCCGTCACGATACCGATCGGCAATTCCGCTGGCGCCAACAACAAGCGCGCCGCCAGATCCGCCAGCAACAACAGGCTGGCACCGGCCAGTAACGATGCAGGCAGCAACACCCGGTGATCCGGGCCGACCAGCAGGCGCATCAGATGCGGCACCACCAGACCGATAAAACCGATCAGGCCGGCCGCCGCGACCGCCGCGCCGACGCCGAGTGCCGTGCACAACACCAGCTCAAGCTTGATCCGCTCGATGTCGAAGCCCAGGTGACGGGCCTCCGACTCACCCAACAGCATCGCATTGAGCGCCGCCGCCCGACGTGGCAACCACAACGCCACGCCTACGGTGACGATCAGCAACGGCCATAAACGTGGGTAACTGGCACCATTGAGGCTGCCCAGGTTCCAGAACGTCAGCGTGCGCAAGGTCGCGTCGTCGGCCAGGTAGGTGAACAGGCCGACTCCGGCACCGGCCATGGCCGTCATCGCCACACCTGCCAGGAGCAGGGTGGCGACGTCGGTTTGCCCGTCGCGGCGACCGAAGCGGTACACCACTGCCGTCACGATCAAGCCACCGGCGAAGGCGCTGACCGACAGCAGGTAGGGTTCGAACGCAGGCGGCAAGCCGCCGAGCAGACTGCCGCCGACGATGGCCAGGGCGGCACCCAGCGCAGCACCACCCGAGACGCCAACCAGACCCGGATCGGCCAAGGGGTTGCGGAACAGCCCCTGCATCGCCACGCCGGACAACGCCAGGACCGAACCGACGGCGATGCCGAGCAAGCTGCGCGGCAGGCGGATCTGACCGAGAATCAGCTCCGCCTGTTGCGTGTCGCCACCATCAAGTGGCAACCCCAAAAGGCGCATCCCGGCTTGCAAGGTATCGCCCAGCGGCAGGCTGACCGGCCCGAGGGCCAGGGACAGCCAGAACACCAGCACCAGCAGCAACAGCAAAAAGATCAACGTCGGACGCGGCCGAAAAATGGCCGTCATTGGCTGATCCCGGCGGCCTGCGCTTCGGCGTCCGGGTAGAGCGCCGTGGCACGGGCCAGCAGTGTTTTGATACGCATCGGGACTATTCCTTAGCCGATCAGAGGGGGGCGGGCATCGAAACCTTCGTAGCGGGTGATGATGCCATCGACGCCCGGCTTACGCACACGCCACGGTTCGGTCAAGCAAGAGGTTTTCAGGTGCAGGTTGTACATCGGTGCGAGCGCGTTGAGCCAGGTGTCCATTCAGCGCCGGTTGCGCAGCACCTTCGATCATGAGGATAATTTGTGATCATCAAGATTAAAATGAGTTTGTCTCACTCGTGGTCAACTGTCGACAATGGCTCCCATCAAACGCATTGGAGTTATTTGACATGGCTGTTGCCCATTCCCTTGGTTTTCCGCGCATTGGTCGCGACCGTGAACTGAAAAAAGCCCAAGAGGCGTTCTGGAAGGGCGAGCTGGACGAAGCCGGTCTGCGCGCCGTGGGCCGTGACCTGCGCAAGACCCATTGGGATTTGCAGAAAAAGGCCGGCATCGAACTGCTGCCGGTCGGCGACTTCGCCTGGTACGACCAGGTCCTGACCCACTCGTTGATGTTCGGCGTGATCCCGGAGCGTTTCCGCCCGCACGATGGCAAGGCCAGCCTGCAAACCCTGTTCGGCATGGCTCGCGGTGTGAGCGACAGCTGCTGCGGCGGCGCACACGCCCAGGAAATGACCAAGTGGTTCGACACCAACTATCACTACCTCGTCCCTGAGTTCAGCGCCGACCAGCAGTTCCAGCTCGGCTGGGATCAACTGTTCGAAGAAGTCGAAGAAGCCCGTGCGCTGGGTCACCACGTCAAGCCGGTGATCATTGGCCCGCTGACTTACCTGTGGCTGGGCAAGGCCAAGGGCGCCGAATTCGACAAGCTGGAGCTGCTGGATCGCCTGCTGCCGCTGTACGGCCAGATCTTCCAGCGCCTCGCGGAACAGGGCGTCGAGTGGGTGCAAATCGACGAGCCGATCCTGGTGCTCGACCTGCCGCAAGAATGGAAAAATGCCTTCGAACGCGCCTACAACCTGATTCAGCGCGATCCGCTGAAGAAGCTGGTCGCCACTTACTTCGGCGGTCTGGAAGAGAACCTGGGGTTGGCCGCCAACCTGCCGGTGGACGGCCTGCACATCGACCTGGTCCGCGCACCTGAGCAGTTCCCGACCATTCTCGATCGCCTGCCTGCCTACAAAGTGCTGTCGCTGGGCGTAGTCAATGGCCGTAACGTCTGGCGCTGCGACCTGGAAAACGTCCTGGCCACCCTGCAACACGCTCACGAGCGTCTGGGTGATCGCCTGTGGGTCGCGCCATCCTGCTCGCTGCTGCACAGCCCGGTCGACCTGGGTCGTGAAGACAAGCTTGATGCCGAACTGAAAAGCTGGCTGGCGTTTGCCGTGCAGAAGTGTGAAGAAGTCGCGGTGCTGGCCCAGGCGGTCAACGCGCCGGAAGCGCCGAAGGTGCTTGCAGCGCTGAACCAAAGCCGCGCCGTGCAGGCCAGCCGTGGCGCGTCGCCACGCATCCACAAACCGGCCGTTCAGGCACGGGTTGCGGCGATCACCACCCAGGACAGCCAGCGTCAGTCGCTGTTTGCCCAACGTACCAAGAAACAGCGCGCTGGCTTGAACCTGCCACTGTTCCCGACCACCACCATCGGTTCGTTCCCGCAAACCGCGTCGATTCGCCTGGCGCGCCAGTCGTTCAAACAAGGCAAGCTGACCGAAGCCGAATACACCGAAGCCATGCACAGCGAGATTCGCCACGCCGTGCAAATTCAGGAACGCCTGGGCCTGGACGTGCTGGTGCACGGTGAAGCCGAACGTAACGACATGGTCGAATACTTCGCCGAGCAACTCGACGGCTATGTGTTCACCCGTTTCGGCTGGGTCCAGAGCTACGGTTCGCGTTGCGTGAAACCGGCGCTGATCTTCGGCGACCTTAGCCGTCCGAAAGCCATGACCGTGGAGTGGATCCGCTACGCCCAAGGCCTCACCGACAAAGTGATGAAGGGCATGCTGACAGGGCCCGTGACCATGCTGATGTGGTCGTTCCAGCGTGAAGACGTCAGCCGCGAAGTGCAGGCCCGTCAACTGGCCCTGGCGATTCGCGATGAGGTCCTGGACCTGGAAGCCGCCGGCATCCAGATCGTGCAGATCGACGAAGCCGCGTTTCGCGAAGGCTTGCCGTTGCGCCAGGCGCAGTGGCAGCACTACCTGGACTGGGCGACCGAAGTGTTCCGCCTGTGCGCGTCCGGTGTGCGTGACGAAACCCAGATCCACACCCACATGTGCTACAGCGAGTTCAACGACGTGATCGAGTCCATTGCCGCCATGGATGCCGACGTGATCACCATCGAAACCTCGCGCTCGGACATGGAGCTGCTGGACGCGTTCGAAGCCTTCGCCTACCCGAACGAAATCGGCCCTGGCGTGTACGACATCCACTCGCCACGCGTGCCGGACTCCTCGGAAATGGCCAACCTGTTGCGCAAGGCGGCCAAGCGTATTCCCGCCGACCGCCTGTGGGTCAACCCGGACTGCGGCCTGAAAACCCGCGGCTGGCCGGAAACCGAAGCGGCGCTGGTGCACATGGTCAACGCTGCGCGTCAACTGCGTAAAGAATGGGCTTGACGCGTTATCCGTATGACCTTCGACCGGAGCATTTCACTGTGCTCCGGTTTTTTATTGGCTGTGTCGACGCTTTCGCTGGCAAGCCAGCTCCTACACGGTTAGGGGTGCCGCACAGATCAACTGTAGGAGCTGGCTTGCCAGCGAAAGCGGTGTGTCTGCGATATCAATGTTGAATCCGCCGACGCCTTCGCGAGCAAGCTCGCTCCTACAAGCGCCGCGGTTCGGCCACTAACAGCAACGACTGTGGCACAGGGCTTTGCGGGTGCTGTGGCTCCTGCAGTCCGGCCAGCGTAAAACCGGCCATGTCCAGTGCATTGAGCCAACTGGACAGGGTGCGGAAATACCACGGCATGGGCTGCCACTGCCCCTTGAACCCGGCGAAGGTCTCTTCGCGCCAACCATCCTGATAGTCGCCCGCCGCAGCCGTCCACGGGTGCAGCGTCTGGATCACCAGCGCGCCGCCGGGGGCGAGCAGGGCGTTCATGGCGGCGAGCAGAGGGATGATGTCCTGATGTAGCAGGGAAAAATTGGCGCAGATCAGGTTGTAGTCGCGACCGATGTCGACTGTCGCTTCTGCCAACGCTTCATGGCTCGCCACATACACCGGCGACGACCCCGCCGCTCGCGCCGCCTCGACCAGCGTCGCATCGCCATCCACACCCACCGCGTCAATGCCCCGTTCAGCCAGCGCACGCAACAGCCAGCCCTCGCCGCAGCCCAGGTCGAGTACACGTTCGGGTTGGCGGCCGAGCACCGCCAGCAGGATGGCCTGGTCGGTGACCTTCAGGCGACTTTCGATGGCGCCCGTGCGGATGGCTTCGATCCAGGCGTGGGCGTTGTGGTGCCAGCTATCGAGGAGGGTGGATTCCGGGGCGGGCATGTTGATGTCCGGCGTGGTGGGTTGGATGAAAGAATAGGGCAAGGGCCCCCATCATGCATTGCCTGATGTTAGCGGGATGTGCTGAATGGAGAGGGACAGGTCGCCAGACGATTTAACGGTGGAGCCGGTATTACCCGGCACCACCGACAGCGCAGCGAAGGATGGACGCGTGGCTAGTCGCCTTTGGCGCTTGCCAAATGATAGGCAACCAACGCGTTAGCGTGACCATGACCCAGGCCGTGTTCGGTTTTGAGCCAAGCCACCATTTCCATGTGTTTCTTGTTGCTGACGGTTTTGAGCAGATCCAGCCAGTGGGTGATCGGCTGCCCATACTTTTTTTCAATTGACGGAAAGTACGAAGCAGGTCCTTTGGTTTTTGTCTCTTCGGTCACGATGCAAACTCCCTTTTCGCTTTTGTGGGTTCGAAAGCAGCGCCGGTTACGTTACTGATTTGCCGTCAGTGAGTCCATTGTCCGAGCGGTCGATGTTGAAGGCTTTCCAGGGATACAGCGGGACACCCCGGAGCACGTCGTTCTCAGTCATTCATCCCGTCGCCCATTGATGCACCGACTGCCTGCCGCGTGATTGAGCATCACGCAGCAGGCGGTTTCGCCAGTTCAATACCCGCGGCACCCAACCGCTTGAGAATTACAAACAGCAGCTCGCTTTTGATCGCGCCGACTGTGCGTGGGCTGCCGACATAACCGGTGATAGTCAACGTGATGCCTTCAGGTTTCAGCTGACTGAAGCGCAGGAACGGTGCCGGTTTGTCCAGGATGGATTCGTGTTCTGTGTAGGTGTCGAGAAGCAGGTTTTGTACTTGCTCCGGGTCGATGTCCAGCGGAAACATCAGTTCGAGTATCACCACGCCCTGGGCGCTGCCGCCGAGGGTGACGTTGCGCAGGTTCTGTGAAATCAGGTGGGAGTTGGGCACGATCATGATCGAGCGATCGGAGAGTTGTATTTCCGTGGCCCGCACGTTGATCCGGCGAATGTCGCCTTCCACGCCACTGATGCTGATCAAGTCGCCGACTTTCACCGGGCGCTCGGTCAGCAGGATCAGGCCGGAGATGAAATTCTTCACGATCTCCTGAAGGCCAAAGCCGATACCTACCGACAGGGCGCTGACGATCCAGGCGAGGTTGGTCCACTTGATTCCCAGCGACGACAGCGTGAGCAGGACGACGGACACGTAGCCGATGTTGGCGAACAGGGTGCTCAGCGAGGCGCACATGCCTGGGTCCATCTCGGTTTTTGGCAGGAACTCGCTGTCCAGCCAGCGCCGCAATGAGCGGATCAGGTAGATGCCGATCACCAGGGCCAGGATGGCATTTACCAGGTTGTCCGGGACGATGTTCAGTTTGCGCAGCCCTTCGCCGCCAAGAATGGCCACGGTGTTGGTAGCCAGCTGCCCGAGCGTCGTACCCACACCGCCGACAAACAAGGCAATGACACCGATCAGCAGGAGGATGGCGCGGCCAGCCCCGGACAACACGGTGCAGATCTGTTCCAGGCGTGGATTACCGATGCCCAGTAGCTGCTTGATGGCCTTGCCGGTAGGTTGCCTGGGCGAAAAAAGGTAGTCGCAAGTGTCTTGGTAGACCTGTGTGAGCAGATAGAAACCGGCGAAGATGATGAATATCCAGACCATTTCGTAGGTGATGAACCGGGCCATCGTCACGTAGCCGATCAGCAGGGCGAACAGGGACACCACCACGGCAACGCCGGCAAAGGTATAAATCAGGCCGGCGAAAGTGGTGACGCCTTCGGGGGCTTCTCCGGCCGCTATCATTTCTTGGCGAGTCTTGCTGACGCGCAACAGGAGAGCGCCAATCACCAGTGCAGCAACCAACGCCACGATACCCCGACCGAGCAGCACCACTTCGGCGCTCATGCCGGTGACATTGCTCAACTGCACCAGTGTCACCAGCACCAGCAGCAGGCTTGCCAGCAGCCTGGAATAGGGTGCCATCGCCAGCGCTACCGGATCGGCGATATTGGGCAGGCGCCATGAAGGATGGTTGGTCGACAGCAACGCGCGGCTTAATCCGGTGATTAGCACGCAGGTATAGGCAAGCTTTTCCAGGTATTGCGTCAGTTCGGCCAGCAGCGGGGTGTAGGGCAATTGGCGGGTCGCGGCAAAATGCAGCAGTTGCAGGGCCGCGCCGGCGGTCAGCACTGTCGCCATTACCGAGGCCAGCGCAAGGGAGCTGCGCCGTAACCGACCTTCAGGCATTCGATGAAAGCACAGCCACGCCAGACCCCGGCCGGCGAGCGATCGACCCACGGTCCATATGGCCATTGCCAGCGTCAGCAGGGTGGCCGTGAACAGGCGTTGTCCGGGTTGCCAGGCGGCCTGGTGCGTGGCCTCGAGTTGCTGGATGACGGCTCTGAAACGTTGGCGGTCGTCGGCAGGAAAATCGAACAATGGCGACCAGAAACGCGGGTTCAAGATACTGCTGGTCTGCTGGGTCACCTCCGCTTCCAGCAGGGTGCGGCGAATACTGGCAATCTGGGTGATCAGCTCGGCGGCACTTGTTTTCAGCGCGGCCAGGGTTTTGAGTTGACTATCGATCTTGTTTTTTTGCTCGCCGAGGGTGTCTCGTTGGGTGGTAATGGCAGACGTCACCAATGCGTTTTCGTCGTGTGGCACTGGCCCCAGCACGTTGAGTTGCGCCTGCAACTGCGCCTGTCCGGGCAGCAGCGACGCGGACACGCGATCAACATCCTGAATGAGTGCTTGTACCAGGCCCTGTGAGCTTTCCAGTTGGGTGTAATTGCTGGCCTGGGAAACCTGCTGCTTGAGGCTGTTCAGCTGGTTTTGCAACCCCAGTAGATCGCTGTCGGAGATGCTGATGACCGGAGTTGTGGTAGTGGGAGCAAGGGCGTCGGCCATGGGCGCCGCCAACAACCATCCCGGGCTTGCCGCCAGAAGCGCGAAGGCGACGTAAATCATTGACTTCAATACATTGAACATCGGCGTGCTCGACGGGTTGTTTGTCACTTAGCCAATGAGGTTAGGCCATGACTCGCACCCTCGAGCATAGTTTTGTCTGAAGTGCCCCGGGTGGTTTTCGTTCAGGCGTTACTCATGTTGTTGCCGCGCCGGGAAAAACAGTTCGAAGCAGGTGATGCCGTCGGCACTGCTGACGTTGCAGGCACCGTTGTGCAGTTGCATGATCGTCGCCACGATCGACAGGCCCAGGCCATTGGATTGGGCCGAGCGCTCGCGGGACTCGTCGACCCGATAGAAACGCTCGAACAACCGTGGCAGATGCTGGGGCGCGATGGTCGGGCCGTGGTTGCGCACTTGCACCTGGATGCCGTCGGCGGTCGGATTGGCGTGGATGAGCAGCTCGGAATGCGGGGCGCCGTACTTGATGGCGTTGGCGCACAGGTTGGCCAATGCCCGACGCAACAGCATCGGCTCGGCCCAGATCAAGCCGCTGCCCCGGGCATTGATGCAGATGCCGACGTCGGTCGCCGGGCCTTCGAAATAATCGGCCATGCGTTGCATTTCGTCGGCGGCATCCAGCTCCTGACGCTGGCGCAAGGCACTGCGCGGATCGGTGCGGGCCAGGAACAGCATGTTGTCGAGCATGCGCGCCAGGCGTTCGAGTTCTTCGACATTCGAAGCCAACAGCTGCTGATAGGCGTCGGTGCTGCGGTTCTGCTGCAATGCCACCTGGGTTTCGCCGAGCAGGTTGTTGATTGGCGTGCGCAGTTCGTGGGCCATGTCGGTCGACACCTGACCCAGCTGTATAAAGCCTTTGTCCAGCCGGTCGAGCATGGCGTTGAAGGCGTCGATCATCGGCAACAGTTCCAGCGGCGCGCCCTGGCTGTCGAGGCGTTCGTTGAGGTTGCCGACGTCGATGCTCTGGGTGTGGCGGGCCAGGCGCCGCACGGGCAACAGGCCGCGATGCACCAGCACATAACCGGACAGCGCCAGCAGAATCGCCGCGACACTGGCGAACAGGTAGACATTGAACCGGTAGTCGGCGAGCACGGCGGTGCGCTCGGTCATCAGGCGCCCGGTCACCACTTGCAGGCTGCCCAGATCACCCGAGTCGATGGTCGCCGCCAAGGCGGAAAACGGCACGCCATTGACGTTGGGCAAATGCTGCACGTCGTCCAGGGTCAGCCGATGATCCATGGCCACCGGGGTCAGCACCGGCATCTTCAGGTTGCCCGGGTTGACCACCAGCAACGGCGGTTGGCCAGGGGTGCCGATGGTCAGCAGGGCCTCGCGGTTGCCCATCATGTTCTGGAACAGCGCCGGTTTGGCCTTGATCAGGTCCAGGGTATTGCTGTCGTTGAGGAAGGTCCGCAACTGGTCGATGCGGGTGATCAGGGCAATGTCGTCGCGCCGGATCAACTCGCGCTCCAGGTCGCGGTACAGCGCCACGCCAAGCAGGGCCAGCGAGACAAACGCCAGCAGGGCAAACACCAGTGCCAGACGCAGGGTCAGGGAGTGGCTGAGGCGGGTGGCGGATTGCAGCGGCGTCATCGCATTCATGGGGGCATTCAGGGTTGAGTGTCGAAGCGGTAGCCGATGCCGCGCACGCTGTGGATCAGCTTGAGCGGGAACGGATCATCGATTTTCAGGCGCAGGCGGCGCACCGCGACATCGACGACATTGGTGTCGCTGTCGAAATTCATGTCCCAGACCCGCGAGGCAATCATCGAGCGCGACAGCACTTCGCCCTGATGCGTGGCGAACAGGTGCAGCAAGGCAAATTCCTTGTTGGTCAGGGTGATGCGGTTGCCGGCGCGGCTGACGCGACGCTTGAGCACGTCGATCTGCAGGTCGTCGACGTGCAGGTGTTCGTCTTCCCGGGTAGGACCACGCCGGGTCAGGGTGCGCAGGCGCGCGACCAGTTCGGCGAAGGAAAAAGGCTTGATCAGGTAATCGTCGGCGCCCAGTTCGAGGCCTTTGATGCGGTCGGCGATGTCATCCCGGGCGGTGAGGAACAGCACCGGCGTATCGGCTTCCTTGCGCAAGCGGCGCAGGACTTCCCAGCCATCCATCTTCGGCATCATCACGTCCAGCACGATCACGTCGAAATCGTGTTCCAGGGCCAGGTGCAAACCATCGACGCCGTCCCGCGCCAGGCTCACGGTGTATCCGAGTTCCTGCAGGCCGTTGAGCAGGTAATTGCCGGCCTTGGGTTCGTCTTCGACTACGAGGATATTCATGGAAATCTGCCTGATTCGGTCGGGCTACAGGGGCAAGCCAGTGGCGCAAGTGTAGCCCGGCCAGTCGTGAATACAGGCATCCGGTCAATTCTCACCAATACAACCTATGCCCTGGACCCGATAGTCCAGTTGGTGCTCGCGACCCTGGTGGTCGAGGTAATTGAACTGCGCCGGAACGATGCCGCACTTACCGGAAAGGTCGGTCATGGACAGCACTTTGGCCACATCCATCTGCACATAAAAACCGTCCTTGTCGTGGATGACCGGCGAAGTGGGCTGGGTAGCGGCAAACGCCGAACCGGTGGCGAGCAGGGCGGCAAAACCCGCGATCAACATTTTCATGACGAGTCTCTCTGTTCAGGGTTGAGGTGGCTGCCGGTGGTTGGCCTGACAGTGAGTTCAGGCTAACGAAGTGATCCGGACAGGCGACCAACAGCTCGATTACAAAGTTGTAATGAAACGTTGGAAAGAACACCGCAAACCCTGTGGGAGCGGGCTTGCTCGCGAAGGCGTCGGGTCAGTTGATATTTACTTCGCTGACACACCGCTTTCGCGAGCAAGCCCGCTCCCACAGGGGGTTGCAGCGCCATAAAACAGATCAACCCGCGGATCCATGGCCTAAGCTTGTTCGCAGGCCCATGTTCATCGAACACCTCGATGGGCAAACGGCACCTATAAAAACAATGCAATCAGGAGATGCCCATGTCCGTTTTGATCCGTCGTTTCAGTCGCTGCATGGCCGCCGGTTTGACTGCTGCCGTGCTTGTCGCACCCGCTTTTGCGCTGGATACCGTGAAATTCATGGCCCCGGGTTCAGTGGGCGGTGGTTATGACCAGACCGCCCGGGTGCTGGGCAAGGCCATGGTCGAAGCCAATACGGCCAAGGCCGTGACCTTCGAGAACAAGGGCGGGGCGGGCGGGACCCTGGGCCTGGCGCAATTTGCCAACAGCACCAAGGGCGATCCGAATGCGCTATTGGTGGTCGGGGCGATCATGGTCGCGGGCATCGAACAGAACAAACCGCAGATCAGCCTGAAAGATGTGACGCCCATTGCCCGGCTGTTCACCGAGTACAACGTGATCGCCGTGCGCAAGGAATCTGAATACAAGACCCTCGATGACCTGATCAAGGCCTTCAAGGCCAATCCGCCGAGCATCACCTGGGGCGGCGGCTCCAAGGGTTCGGTGGATCACATCGGCATCGCCGAGCTGGCCGGCAAGCTGGACGTGCCGGTCAACAAGGTCAACTACGTGGCCTTTGGCGGGGGAGGCGAAGTGGTTGCCCAGGCGCTGGGTGGTCAGCTCAAGGTGATCACCGGCGGTTACGCCGAGCTGGGTCAATACATCAAGACCGGCCAGTTCCGTGTCCTGGCCATCGGTGCGCCGGAGCGCGTTCCCGGCATTGATGCACCGACCCTCAAGGAAAGCGGCTATGACGTGACGATCGGCAACTGGCGCGGCGTTTACGGTGCAGCGGGCCTCACCCCGGAGCAGCGTAAAGAGGTGATCGACGCGGTTGTGGCCGCCACCAAGAGCAAGGTCTGGCAGGACAATATCCAGACCAACGCCTGGACGTCCAGCGTGCTGACCGGCGATGAGTTCGGCAAATTCGTCGATGAAGAACACGTGCGGTTGCGTGCCATGCTGGTCAAGGTCGGGCTGATTTGAGATGGCCACAGTGCGCGCAGTGGTGCCGACGCAATTGGCCGTCGGCATCGGCCTGGTCGCCATCAGCGTCGTGTTGGCGATGGGCGCCTACCGTTTTCCGCCCGAAATGGGTTTCGTCATCCTCCCGGCGTACGTTTATCCCTATGTCGTGGCGGCGTTTCTGGGTGCCGTGGGGCTGGTGCTGGGGTATCAGGCCATCAGTGGCGGCTTTCGCGAACTGGATAACGACACCGCCACGGTGCCCGGTGGAAAAAACGGTGCGGCCTGGGTAACCGCAGGGCTTGTCGGGGTGGCGGTGCTGATCAACCTGACCGGTTTTGTGCTGGCCGCCGGGTTGCTGTTTGCCTGTTCGGCGCGGGGTTTTGGCAGCCGTCATCCGGTGCGGGACCTGGCCATCGGCATTGCCTTGACGCTGCCGATCTACTGGCTGTTCAACGCCGGGCTGGGGGTTTCCCTGCCGCCGCTGATCAATGTCTGGATTTGAACGGAGATCGACACTGTGGACATTCTTTCAAGTCTGGCGATGGGGTTTTCCTCGGCACTGACGCCGATCAATCTGATGTGGGGTTTCATCGGCTGCCTGCTCGGCACCGCCATTGGCGTGTTGCCGGGGATCGGTCCGGCGCTGACGGTGGCCCTGTTGTTGCCGATCACTGCCAAAGTCGACCCCACTGGCGCCTTGATCATGTTCGCCGGTATCTATTACGGCGCGCAGTTCGGTGGCTCCACCACCTCGATCCTGCTCAACACGCCCGGTGAATCGTCTTCCATGGTCACGGCCCTTGAAGGCAACCTCATGGCCCGCAACGGCCGGGCCGGTCCTGCATTGGCAACGGCGGCGATAGGCTCCTTCGTGGCCGGCACCATTGCGACGATATTGCTGACGTTGTTCGCACCCATCGTGGCCAGGCTGGCACTGAATTTCGGCCCGACCGAGTATTTCGCGATCCTGGTGTTGTCGTTCACCACAGTGTCGGCCGTGCTCGGTGCTTCGATGCTGCGCGGGTTCGCTTCGCTGGGCGTCGGGCTGACCATCGGTTTGATCGGACTGGATTCGACCTCGGGTATTGCCCGCTACACGTTGGGTGTTCCCGAACTGGTGGACGGTATCGAGGTGGTACTGGTAGCGGTCGGCTTGTTCGCGGTGGGCGAGGCCTTGTACAGCTTGCTCTATCAAGCGGAATCAAACGAAGGACGGCATCGCCTGACCTCGTTGTGGATGACCCGCGCCGACTGGAAACGCTCGGTGCCCGCGTGGCTTCGGGGCACGCTGATCGGTTTTCCGTTTGGTTCGATTCCGGCCGGTGGCGCCGAGATTCCGACTTTTCTGTCCTATTCCACCGAACGCAAACTCAGCCGGTACCCCAAGGAGTTTTCCGCCAACAAGGGCGAGGGCGCCATCGAAGGTGTCGCCGGCCCGGAGGCGGCCAACAACGCCAGCGCGACCGGGTCTTTGGTGCCGTTGCTGACCCTGGGCATCCCGACGTCCGCTACCGCCGCGATCCTGTTGGCGGCGTTCCAGAACTACAACCTGCAACCGGGGCCGATGCTGTTCGAAACCTCCGCTGAGCTGGTCTGGACGCTGGTGGCCTCGCTGTACATCGGCAACGTGATTCTGCTGGTGTTGAACCTGCCGCTGGTGGGCCTGTGGGTCAAGTTGTTGCAAATCCCCCGGCCGTACCTGAACGCCGGCATCCTGGTATTCGCCACCATCGGCGTGTACGGCATGCGCCACTCATCCTTCGACTTGATACTGATGTTGGCGATTGGCTGGGGCGGGGTGTTGATGCGGCGGTTCGACTTTCCCGTCGCCCCGGTGATCGTCGGCATGCTGCTGGGGCCGATGGCCGAGAAACAATTGCGTAACGCCTTGTCCATCAGCCAGGGCGACTGGACGGTGTTCGTCACGCAACCGATCTCGGCGTTTTTCCTCGCCCTGACGCTGCTGGTGCTGGTGGTGCCCCATGTGTTGCATAAACGCGGCATCAAGTTGCATGAGGATGATTGAGGCCCCCCTGTGGGAGCGGGCTTGCTCGCGAAGGCGGTGTGTCAGTCGACATTGATGTTGAATGTGAAGGCCTCTTCGCGAGCAAGCCCGCTCCCACAGGGTCATGCAGTGGTTTGCGCGGTGAACCATTGCATGACCGGTGCACAGGCCGGATGCGATGCCGCCGAGAGTTGCAGGCACAGCGAGTAAATCCCCCGGGTCTTCAACGGCTCGCCGAACGGAATCACCAGTTCGCCGCGTTGAATCGACTCACCCGCCAGGGTCATGTCGGTCATCGCCACCCCCAGGCCCCGCGCGGCGGCATCGAGCGCCAGTTCGTCGAGGTTGAAGGGGATGTGCCGATAGTCGTTCAACGACTTGCCGCCGTTGGCGGACAACCAGTCTTGCCAGTCATGTTGATCGCTTGAGCGATGCAGCAATGCGAACCCCGACAGATCCTCCAGCGAAGCCAATGGCCGGGCCGGGGTGCCCAGGCCTGGCGCGCACACGGGCACCAACGCTTCTTCGAACAGGGTCAGGCAATCGGGCGCTGTGGCCGGCTCGGGCAGGTAAAGGATATAGGCATCACTGTCACTGGCCGGCTCGACCACTTCGGTGGCCACGGTTTCAATTGCCAGGGATACGTCCGGGTGATGCCGGTAGAAATCACTCAGTCTGGGCAGCAACCAGCGCACCGCCAGTGACACGTGCATGCGAATGCGGAACGGGCGTTTTTGCGGCGCGAGCCGATCTTCGAGGGTCCGCAACTGATCGAGGATGCTGCGGGCGCTGGCCAGAACCTGTTCGCCCTCTGCGGTCAGTTGAATGCTGCGGCTGCTCCTGACAAACAGCGGCACGCCAAAGTGGCTCTCCAGTTGCTGGATTTGTCGGCTCACGGCGCTTTGGGTCAGGCAGAGCTTTTGCGCCGCTTGCGTGAAGCTGCCTGACTCGGCGACCTCGACCAGGGCCTGCAAGCCCTGCAGCGAGGGCACGTGGCGAATCTTGTCCATGCGTTTTCAGAATGCCTCGATGATTTAATAACGTTGGCTGTCAGTGTTTTGAGCCTTTAGATTCTAGTCATGGCCGCCGTCCTCGCAAAGCACTTATGCGAATCATGCATGTGTTGCTGCTGTGGATCGAGACGGCTCGCAGAACAAGAACTTGAGGTGACGCATGGAAAATATCTGTGGCTGGATTGCGCAAGCGGGGAGTTCGACCCTGCGCGATCCGCTCAAAGGCACGCAGCAAGCCGATTGGCTGGTGATCGGTGCCGGCATCACCGGATTGAGTGCCGCCCACGCCCTGGCGCAAATGCATCCCCAGGCGCGCATCGTAGTCGTCGACCGACAGCGGGCTGCGCAAGGCGCTTCGGCGCGCAATTCCGGTTTTGTGGTGGCCCATGAGCATCCCGCCGTTGGCGAGCTGTCGGGCTGCGATGGGTTTGCCGGGTATCAAGTGGATACGTCAATCGGCCGCGCAGCCGCCGACGAAGTCCGCAAGCAGATTGCCCGCCATGGCATCGAATGCGACTTCAGGGAATCGGGCTACTTCTTCGCCGTCAGCGATCCACGCAAGCTGACCCACGTCGAAGCCAAGTTGCAGACCCTGCGCGCCGTTGGCGCCAGCGCGCAGTTTCTGCAAGGCGAGGCGCTGCGGGAAAAACTCGGCACCCGGTACTATCGCGCCGCAATCTGGTGCGGTAACGGCAATGCGCTGCTGCAACCGGCGAAGTACGTGAGAGGCCTGCTCGATGCCTTGCCGCAGAAAGTGACGGTCTACGAGAACACCGATATCACAGGTCTTGAGCGCCTGGGCAATGGCCGAATTCGCGCCCGGGGCCAAAACGGCTGCGTTGAGGCCAAACAAGTATTGGTCTGCCTGAACGCCTTTATCCCTCGCTCGGGTATCGATGACAGCGGCACCTTCGCGATGGAACTCAGCGCCAGCCTCACGCGGCCGCTCAGCGATCAGGAGTTTCAGGCACTCGGGGCGCCAGAGCCCTGGGGCGTGCTATCCACCCGAGCGCTCGGTGCCACGGTGCGCCTGACCCCGGATCGCCGGGTGATGATCCGCAACACCGCGGAATATCGCTCCCGGGATTTGTCCCTGGACGAATTATCGGCCCGCCGCCAGCACCATGTGCTGGGGTTGCAACGGCGTTTCCCGATGCTCGGCGAGCAGGACATTGAATACACCTGGACCGGACATCTCAGCGCTTCGCGCTCCGGGCAGCCGTATTTCGGCAAAGTCGAGGAGGGCGTGTTTGCCGTGGCCGGGTGCAATGGTTCCGGAGTGGCGCGGGGCACGCTATGGGGCCGTTTGCTGGCGGAACTGGCTTCGGGCGGTGATTCACCGTTGCTCCAATCGGTCATCGCCCGGGCGCAACCCGGCTGGCTGCCACCCAAGCCGTTGCTCGACATCGGTGCCATGCTGCGTATGCGCGTGGAAGCGGCCCGGGCCCGAACCGAAGTCTGACAAAACCGGCTTCACAACAAGAACAACAGCACTTCCCATCGAAGGTGATTCAACATGCGCGTCAATACGCTTTCCCTTGTGGCCCTGATCTCGACGTTTTCCGCCGCCACCTATGCCGACGAAACCGTCAACATTTCCAACTGGAACGGCTACATCGCCGACGACACCCTGGTCAATTTCACCAAGGACACCGGGATCAAGGCGACCTACGACATCCACGACAGCAACGAAGTGCTGGAATCGAAGCTGATGACCGGCAACACCGGGTATGACGTGGTCAGCCCGTCGAACCATTTTCTGTCGCGCCTGATCAAGGCCGGCGCCATCCAGAAACTCGACAGGAGCCAGCTGCCCAACTGGAAAAACCTTGACCCGGCGCTAATGAAGAAGCTTGAGGTCAACGATCCGGGCAACCAGTACGGCTACCCCTACATGTGGGGCACGGCGGGCATCGGTTACAACGTCGAGAAGATCAAGGCGATTTTCGGCAACACCGATGTCACCCGTTCCTGGAGCCTGTTTTTCGACGAGAACAACATCAAGAAACTCAGCGAGTGCGGTGTAGCGATCATCGACAACCCGACGCAGATCCTGCCGATCACTCTCAATTACCTGGGTCTGCCACCCCACAGCCACGAACCGGCCGACTACAAGAAAGCCGAGCAGGCGTTGCTGAAAATCCGCCCATACGTTCAGTATTTCCACGCATCCAAGTACATCAGTGATCTGGCCAACGGTAATGTCTGCGCGGTGATCGGTTTCAACGGCGATATCGTGCAGGCCGCCGCCAGCGCCAGAGAAGCCAAAAACGGCATCGATATTGCCTACTCGATCCCGGACGAAGGTTCCACGTTGTGGCTGGACATGGTGGTCATGCCCAAGAGCGCGCCGCATGAAAAGAACGGCTACGCCTACATGAACTACCTGCTGGAGCCGAAGGTGATTGCCAATATCAGCAACAGCATCCATTACGCCAACCCCAACAGTGCGGCGGATGCTTTCGTCGACCCGGCGGTGAAGCAGGACCTGGCGATTTATCCGCCGAAAACCGTAATGGACAAGCTGTTCACCGTTGAGGACTTGCCCGCCGCCATCGCACGCCTCAGCACGCGCCTGTGGACCAAGCTGAAAACCAATACCTGACCGTCTTATGATGGTGGTCAACCTGATGTGACACTGAACCTGTGGGAGCGGGCTTGCTCGCGAAGGCGTTGTATCAGGCACCCAGGATGTCGACTGACACTCCGCCTTCGCGAGCAAGCCCGCTCCCACAGTATTTGCGGTTGCTTTACGAATGCATCAGAACTTGTACGCCTGGCGTCCCACCAGCAGCCATTTGCCGTCCTGCTTTTGCCAGATCTGGAAGTTTTCGATTTCCGTCGGAACCACTTCAGTGCCTTTCAGCGCTTGCGCCGAAAAGTGGTGGCGGACCAGCGCGACATCGCCCGAGACGGTAATGGTCTGGTTCTGCATCTCGAGTGTCTTGAAGGCGCTTTTGCCGGTTTCGATGTCGGCGATGAAGGCCGTCTTGTCCTGGATCTTGCCGCTGGAATGTCCGTAGGTCAGGTTGTCGGCGGTCAAGGCGTTCAGTTCCGCAATGTCCTTGTGCAGCATGGCCTGGGTCAGGTGGTCGACAGCCTGGGCCACGTCCTTGTCCGCGGCAGCCGGGGCAGCCGGGGCGGCGGCGGCGTAGCCGCTGAACAGGCACAGAAAACCAATCAGCACTTTTGCTTTTTTCATGGGTGTTTCCTTGTTGTTGTAGGGATAGCGTGGTGACTGCGTGATCATTCGTCAGTCGTCGTACAACTTAGCATGCGATGCCGAAAAAAAGCGAACTTGCCTGGCGGCCGTGCCTCGAAGTTAAAAGGGCGATGCCCTGACTTCGAGGAATTGCGCCATGCAGCCTATTCCGCGTTTGCGGTACGACCTGGCGTTGCTGATGGTGTTTCTGCTGATTGTCGTGGTGTCGGGTTTTTCCCCTCGCAGCCGGGTGGACTGGGCGCTGGAAAACCTGCTGGTGTTGTTGCTGGTGGGGACGTTGATGGCGGTTTTCCGGCGGTTCCGTTTGTCTGCGGCGTCCATCACGCTGGTGTTTGCGTTTCTGTGCATTCATGAATTGGGCGCCCACTACACCTATTCCCTGGTGCCTTACGATCATTGGTCTTCTGCGTGGTTGGGCTTCAGTTTCGACCGGGCGTCAGGTGTTCACCGCAATCACTACGACCGACTGGTGCATCTGAGCTACGGGCTGCTGCTGGTTTATCCGGTCCGCGAAGTCCTGTGGCGCCTGACTCCGCTGCGAGGGTTCTGGCTGTTTTTCGTGACCCTGAACATCATGCTGTCGACGTCCGCCGTGTATGAACTGGTGGAATGGATCGGCGGTGCCTTCCTGGGGAATGACACGGCGAACGCCTTCGTCGGTGCGCAAAACGATCCCTGGGACTCGCAAAAGGACATGGCCATCGCGGTCGCCGGAGCGTTTGCCAGCCTGCTGCTGGTGTCCCTGCGCGGCAAGGCGGAAAAAGTGCCAATGCCTACCGCATGTCGCAAAAAAAGCAATCTTTGGGAATAGGCTTCAATTACCGCTCGGCCCCGTCGATAACCTCTTGAGCAGTGCCATCCGCGATCGGGCGAAACCCCGCCGCCAAACGTGCCAGAGAGGAACCACAGAGTGTCCATAAAACTGCGTTTAATGCTGCTGATCGGTACGGGATTACTCGCCGCGTTGATCTTGAGCCTGGTCAGTTACCTGGGGAACATCCGGATGGCCGAGGCCGTGGACGACAACAACGTCAGCATGGCCGCGCTGCGCAATCACCTCGAAGCCGACATGATGCACGACGCGCTGCGCGCCGACGTAATGTCGGCCATGTTGGTGGGCTTGAACAAAAGCACCAGCAGCAAAGCCGAGGTGCGCAGTTCCATCGCAGAACACACTCAGCGCTTTCGCGAAGTGCTCGGGGAAAACCTCAAGCTGCCGGTCAACGACACCATCAAGGCCGGCCTGAACAAGGTCAAGCCAAGCCTCGACACCTACATCGGCGCCGCCGAGCGCATCGTCGGGCTGGCGCTGGAAAATCCGGAAGCCGCGCAACAGGAACTGGGCACGTTCAATAACGTCTTCAGCCAACTGGAAGACCAGATGGCCGCCCTCAGCGAGTTGATCGAAAGCAACACGCAACAGACCAGCCAGGGGACGACGCATGCCATCAGCAACGCCAGCCTGACCCTCGGCGGCGTGCTGATCGCCAGTCTGTTGCTGCTGCTTGCTTTGGGGCGTTCGGCGATCCTGAGCATCATGGGCCCGTTGCAAACCGCCAGCCGCATTGCCGACAGCATCGCCCGTGGCAACCTCAGCGAGCCAATTGCCGAGCCCACCCGCAAGGACGAAGCCAGCGCATTGATTCGTAGCCTGGCGACCATGCAGCGGGATTTGCGCGGCATGATCGAGGTCGTGCGCAGCAACGCCCACGGCGTCAGCGGCATGAGCGAGCGACTGAGCAACGGTTGCCATGAGGTGGCTGGCAGCAGCCAGCAGCAAAGCGCCGCGGCCAGCACCATGGCCGCGGCCGCCAGTGAAATGACCGCGAGCATCGAGGAAATCACCCGGCATGCCGAGCGGGCGCTGAACATGGCCAATCAGGCAGAAGCCTTGGCCAAGGATGGCGGTCGCGTAATTCATCAAGTGGTCAATGACATGGATGGCATTGCGCGCTCGGCGCAGCAGTCGGCGCAGGTGATTCGCACGCTGGACAAAGAGTCCGAAGGGATTTTCAACATCATTCAGGTGATCAAGGGCATCGCCGACCAGACCAACCTGCTGGCACTGAACGCCGCTATCGAAGCCGCCCGCGCCGGCGAGCAGGGTCGTGGTTTTGCCGTGGTCGCCGATGAGGTCCGCAGCCTGGCGGGGCGCACCAGCGCTTCCACCCAGGAAATCGCCAGCATGGTTGCGCGCATCCAGCAAAGCACCCGCGAGGCGGTCATCAGCATGGAAGAGGGCGTTGCCCAGGTCGACAAAGGCATGGCGGTGACGGCCGATGTCGAGCGCGCCATCCGCGAAATCCTTGATGCCACGCTCAACACCACGCAACTGGTCAATGACATCAGCCGCACCATCGGCGAGCAAAGCCTGGCCAGCAACGAAATCGCCCATCAGGTGGAGATGATTGCCGGCATGTCCGAGGGCAACAGCAAGGTGATCGGGCAGACGGCTTCGACCACGGATGAGCTGTCCAGCCTGGCGGGGCAGCTGTCGCAGTCGGTGGATCGGTTTCGGCTTTGAGGCTGCAGGGCATTGTAGGAGCTGGCTTGCCAGCGAAGAGGCCCGAACGATCGATGCACAATTCAAGGCCGCCTTCGCTGGCAAGCCAGCTCCTACAGATACTTGTCCGTCACAGCCCCCTCCGAAGCACTGGACACAGTCTTCGCGTACTTGGCCAACACCCCGCGCGTGTATTTGGATGGCGGCCGCACCCAACGGGACTTGCGCTCGGCCAGCACCGCATCGGAGACATCCACGGTGATCTGCCGGGTTTCAGCATCGATGATGATCCTGTCGCCATTCTCGACCAGCGCAATCGGCCCGCCTTCGAAGGCTTCCGGCGTGATATGGCCGACCACGAAACCGTGGGAGCCACCGGAAAAGCGCCCGTCGGTGATCAGCGCCACCTCCTTGCCCAGGCCCTTGCCCATGACCGCTGAAGTCGGCGAGAGCATTTCGCGCATGCCCGGTCCGCCCTTGGGCCCTTCGTAGCGGATCACGATCACTTCGCCGGGCTGTACTTCGCCATTGAGAATACCGGCCAGCGCACCTTCCTCGCCGTGATAGACCCGGGCCGTGCCTTCGAAGCGCAGGCCTTCCTTGCCGGTGATCTTGGCCACGGCACCGGTGGGCGAGAGGTTGCCGCGCAGGATGACGAGGTGGGAGTCCTTCTTGATCGGCTGGTCGAAAGGCCGGATCACGTCCTGGCCGGCCGGGTAGTCGGGCACGTTTGCCAGGTTTTCCGCCAGGGTCTTGCCGGTGACGGTCAGCGCGTCGCCGTGCAGCATGCCGGCATCCAGCATGCGCTTCATCAGCGGTTGAATGCCGCCGATGGCCACCAGCTCGCTCATCATGTAGCGGCCGCTGGGACGCAGGTCGGCGACCACCGGGGACATCTTGCCCAGCTCGACGAAGTCATCCAGGGTCAGCTCGACATCCACCGCATTGGCCATGGCCAGCAGATGCAGCACGGCGTTGGTCGAGCCGGCGAGGGCGATCACCACGCGAATGGCGTTCTCGAAGGCTTTGCGGGTCATGATGTCGCGAGGTTTGAGGTCGAGCTTGAGCAGTTCCATGACCTGCTGTCCGGCACGGAAACTGTCCGACGCCTTGTCGCTGCCAATGGCGTCCTGGGAGCTGGAACCGGGCAGGCTCATGCCTAATGCTTCA
The DNA here is from genome assembly GCF_059422645.1 of Pseudomonas sp. GW821-FHT01C01. Classification (NCBI taxonomy): domain Bacteria; kingdom Pseudomonadati; phylum Pseudomonadota; class Gammaproteobacteria; order Pseudomonadales; family Pseudomonadaceae; genus Pseudomonas; species Pseudomonas sp. GW821-FHT01C01. The sequence continues at coordinate 70,623 of NZ_JBWKXF010000002.1, forward strand.
ATGGCCGAGGCCATGGTGTTGGCGGTGTACATGCCGCCACAGGAACCGGGGCCGGGAATCGCCACTTCCTCGATCTGCTTGACCTGGATCTCGCTGATATCGCCCCGCGCGTGTTGGCCCACGGCCTCGAACACGGAAATGATGTCGGTATGCCCGGCACCCGGCTGGATGGTGCCGCCATAGACAAAGATCGACGGGCGATTCAGCCGCGCCATGCCGATCAGGCAGCCCGGCATGTTCTTGTCGCAGCCGCCAATGGTCACCAGGCCGTCGAAACCCTCGCAACCGGTGACCACTTCAATGGAGTCGGCGATCACCTCGCGGGACACCAGCGAATACTTCATGCCTTCGGTGCCGTTGGCGATGCCGTCGGAAATGGTGATGGTGTTGAAGATCACGCCCTTGGCGCCCGCGGCATTCGCGCCTTTCTCGGCTTCAAGCGCCAGCTTGTCGATGTGCATATTGCAGGGCGTGACCATGGCCCATGTCGAGGCGATGCCGATCTGCGGTTTCTGGAAGTCTGCATCGGTAAAGCCCACGGCCCGCAGCATGGCGCGTGCCGGTGCGGCCTCAACGCCGTCGATCACTTGAGAGGAGTACTTGCGCAGATCGTCTTTGTCGCTCATGACAATTCCTCAAAGCCTCACCAGGGAAACCCGATGAGTATAGTCCCCCGCCGCCAGACCCTACACGCGTTGCCCCTGTATACGCCGGTCCTGTAGGAGCTGGCTTGCCAGCGAAAGCGCCCGAAAGGTCAATGCACAGCTCAAGACCGCCTTCGCCGGCAAGCCGGCTCCTACAGATCCATGACGCGCGGGTTTGTCTTGTCGTGATATTCTTCGCGCCAACTTGGTTTGACCTATTCAGTTTGCATGTCCTGGAGACGTGCCGACGGAATCACTGTCGCTCAAGTAGCTGAAGCCAATAAAGATAAAAAGTCAGTTCAGAAGGGACATTAAACTGGGGTCGATGCGGTTCGTCGGCCTTGTGTGCCCACCCTGCAATCCTTGAGTGCCGCACCCGTGACTGCCGAGAAACATGGGGCTGTGCGCGTGAGGATGGAAGGGCGGATGGCGTTTTATCATAGGTGCTACAGATGTTTAAGAAAGTGAACACGGCCCTGCTGGGGCTGGCTTTGGCGATGGGGATGACATCCGTCAACGCGCAAGAGGCAAAGAAAGTCGATGTGCTGCTGATCGGCGGCGGCATCATGAGCGCGACCCTGGGTGTGTGGCTCAATGAGCTGGAACCTGGCATGTCGATGGAAATGGTCGAGCGCCTCGATGGCGTCGCCCAGGAAAGCTCCAACGGCTGGAACAACGCCGGTACCGGTCACTCCGCACTGGCCGAGCTGAACTACACCCCGGAAGACGAGAACGGCAAGGTTTCGATCCCGAAAGCCGTTGAAATCAACGAAGCCTTCCAGATCTCCCGTCAGTTCTGGGCCTGGCAGGTTCGGCAGGGCGTGCTGAAGAACCCGCGTTCGTTCATCAACTCCACACCGCACATGAGCTTCGTGTGGGGCGATGACAACATCAAGTTCCTGAAAAAACGCTACGAAGCCCTGCAAGCGAGCCCGCTGTTCGCCGGCATGCAGTACTCCGAAGACCCGGCTGTGATCAAGCAGTGGGTGCCGCTGATGATGGAAGGGCGTGACCCGAACCAGAAGATCGCGGCCACCTGGAGCCCGCTCGGCACCGACATGAACTTTGGCGAAATCACCCGTCAGTTCGTTGCGCACCTGCAAACCACGCCGAAATTCGACTTGAAACTGTCCAGCGAAGTGCAGGACATCACCCGGAACGAAGACGGCAGCTGGCGCGTCAGCTACAAAAACCTGAAAGACGGCAGCAAAACCGAAACCGACGCCAAGTTCGTGTTCATCGGCGCCGGCGGCGGTGCCCTGCACCTGCTGCAGAAATCCGGCATTCCTGAAGCCAAGGAGTACGCAGGCTTCCCGGTGGGCGGCTCGTTCCTGGTGACCGAGAACCCGACCATCGCCGAGCAACACCTGGCCAAGGCCTACGGCAAAGCTTCAGTGGGCGCACCGCCGATGTCGGTTCCGCACCTGGACACCCGCGTGCTGGACGGCAAGCGCGTGATCCTGTTTGGCCCGTTCGCGACCTTCAGCACCAAGTTCCTCAAGGAAGGTTCGTACCTGGACCTGCTGACCACCACCACCACGCACAACGTGTGGCCAATGACCAAGGTCGGCATCAAGGAATACCCGCTGGTCGAGTACCTTGCAGGCCAACTGATGCTGTCTGACGAAGACCGCATGAACGCCCTGAAAGAATACTTCCCGAACGCCAAGGCTGAAGACTGGCGCCTGTGGCAAGCCGGCCAGCGCGTGCAGATCATCAAACGTGATGAAGCCGCCGGTGGCGTGCTGAAACTGGGCACCGAGATCGTCGCCTCGCAAGACGGCAGCATCGCCGGCCTGCTGGGCGCCTCGCCAGGCGCTTCGACCGCCGCACCGATCATGCTGACCGTGCTGCAGAAAGTCTTCAAGGACAAGGTCGCGACCCCTGATTGGCAGGCAAAACTGCACCAGATCGTGCCGAGCTACGGCACCCAGCTGAACAACAGCCCCGAGAAAGTCGCTGAAGAATGGGCCTACACCGCCAAGGTGCTGGAACTGACTCCGCCACCCGCGGTGATCGCACCGGCTGTGAAGCCAGTGACTGTCGACACGGATGCGAAAGCGCCGAAGGCTAATGCTGCAAGTGATATGGCTCTGTAACCAGAGACCCAATCAAAAGAAGCCCACTGAACCGGCGACGGTCAGTGGGTTTTTTTATGGGCGATGACCAAGACATCGTTTTCGAAAAGGCTTCTCTATGCCGTAGTGCTGTTCACTTAAGCGTGTCTTCAGTCAGAGAGAAACCCGTGGCGAGGGAGCTTGCTCCCGCTGGGCTGCGTAGCGGCCCCAAAAGTGAGTGCTACGCACTCAAGCGGGAGCAAGCTCCCTCGCCACAAAAACAGGTGTGCCTGAAGCACCGCGCTTAAGTGAACAGCATTATCTCTATGCCCTGTCATCAATTGCCAAGTCTCTGACGCTCAATGTGAAGCAGCTCGCTTGCACGTGACGATACTGGTGCGTTTACCGACCTCGGTAAGGCGAAACCGTAAGCCTGATACCTCTCCGCCCTGGCGGGAATCTGTAGGAGCGAGCTTGCTCGCGATGGACTCAAGTGCGCTGCGTTTATCCAGTAAACACGCGTAATCGTTAACGACCATCGCGAGCAAGCTCGCTCCTACAGCAGTTGCATCTCGATAAAACAAACATAGAGAGCGCAGAATGAAGTTCAGTTTTGTAGACAGCAGCCAGCCGACCCGCCGGCGGGTTTTACGTGATGCTTTCGCGTTGGCATTGGCGGCTTCGCCGTTGGCAAACCTCGCCAGGGCTGCCGATGAAAGCGCAGAGGAAGTGACTTTTGCCGCTGGCCCACGCCCGCTGGTGCAATACCCGCAAAAACGCCCATTGACCCTGGTAACCACGCGCCCGCCGCATCTAGAGACGCCGTTTCCGGTCTTCAACGAAGGGCCTATCACACCCAATGACGCCTTTTTCGTGCGTTACCACCTGGCCAATTTCCCGACCAGCATCGATCCGGACAGCTACCGCCTGACGATCAAGGGCTCGGTCGACACGCCGCTGTCACTTTCCCTTGCCGAGCTCAAGGCCCTCGCCGAACCGGTAGAAGTGGTGGCCGTCAATCAGTGTTCGGGTAACAGCCGTGGCTTCTCGATGCCGCGGGTGTTTGGCGCGCAGCTGGGCAATGGCTCCATGGGCAATGCGCGTTGGCTGGGCGTCCCGCTCAAGGCGGTATTGGAAAAGGCCGGTGTGAAGGCCGACGCCGCGCAAGTGACCTTCCGTGGGCTCGATAAACCCGTGTTGCCGAGCACGCCGGAGTTCATCAAGGCGCTGGACATCAGCCATGCCATGGACGGCGAGCCCATGATCGCCTGGTCGATGAATGGCACCGACCTGCCATTTCTCAACGGTTACCCGATTCGTCTGGTGGTTCCGGGTTATTTCGGCACGTATTGGGTCAAGCACCTGAGTGAGATTGAAGTCGTCGACCATACCTACGACGGTTTCTTCATGGCCAAAGGTTACCGGGTTCCGGATAACGATTGCTTCTGCATTGCCCCCGGCACCACAGCGGCGAAAACCCAACCGATTTCCAGATTGCCGGTACGCAGTTTCATCACCAGCGTCAAACACGGCGATGTATTGCCGCTGAACAAAAACGTGGTGCTCAAGGGCATCGCGTTCGACGGCGGCGCAGGGGTCAACAAGGTGGAGGTGTCGATCGACGGCGGAAAAACCTGGCGCGAAGCCAGGCTTGGGCAGGACCTTGGTCGCTTCTCTTTCCGCGAGTGGACACTGCCGATCAGTTTTAGCCGCAAGGGCGCCACGCAGCTGATGGTGCGAGCCAGCAACAGTGCAGGCGAGACGCAACCGCTGCAGGCCGACTGGAACCCCGCTGGCTACCGCCGCCACGTCGTGGAAACCAGCCACGTGACCGTCGCCTGAGGAGGGCCGCATGAAACTCATGAAATGCATGACCACCTTGCTGTGCGCGGCTCAGATTTGTCTGGCCACCTTGGCTGGCGCGGCACCACTGTCGATCACATTGCCGCCGGAAACGGCTGCGTTCATGCCAAGTGCGTTGCCCGGCTATCCACTGGCCCAGCAGAAGTGTTCCATCTGCCATTCGGCCGATTACATCAACTTCCAGCCTCCCGGCATGAGCCTGGCGCAGTGGACCGCCGAAGCGAGCAAGATGCAGCACGTGTACGGCGCTCCGATCAGCGACCAGGATGTGAAAGTGATCGGCGCCTACCTGGCGGTGACCTACGGCAGTGCCCAGGCGAGTGATGCCGATGTTCAGGCCGCCTCGAACCCGCCGGCGGATCAACCGCCGACGGTGTCTGTAGCGAAAGTCGCCTCGGCTTTGCTCCAGGACAATTCGTGCCTGTCCTGCCACGCGATCGATCATAAGGTCGTAGGCCCGGCCTATCACGATGTGGCGGCCAAGTATGCCAATGACCCGCAGGCACTGGCCCGGGTAATGTCCAGCATTGAGCACGGTGGTAGCGGAAAGTGGGGAGATGTCCCCATGCCACCGTTCGCGCAGTTAAGCTCGGACGACTTGAAAAGCCTGGCGACGTTCATCATGAGTCAGTGAGCGGGCTGTGAGTCTGATGTTTGAACACCGCGAACCTTGTGGGAACGGGCTTGCTCGCGATGGCGGCCTGTCAGGCACCTTTTGTGTGACTGTGCAACCGCCATCGCGAGCAAGCTCGCTCCCACAATATCCGGGGCTTAGCTGACAGGCGTCAGCCTGATGCAAAAAAGCCCGCTGAACGGGTAACGGTCAGTGGGCTTTTTTTCGGGTTCCGGGCTGGTGGGTCGCTGGTGTCCAGGCGTCGTACCCCGAGCGACAAGGGCGTTGGCTATTGCTGCCTGACGCCCTCGAACGTGCCTGTGCGCACCTCGCCGCTACGAATGTAACGGGCGATCAGTACACCCCCGGGTGTGCTGATCGAATTGGTCAGTGTGAAGGCCAGCGCTTGGGCGTTGTCGTCGAACAGGCGCTTGCCGCGCCCCAGCAAGATGGGATGAATCATCAGCCGCAGCTCGTCCACCAGACCGGCTGCAAGCAGTTGATGCACCAGATCGCTGCTGCCTTGTGTCAGTAGCTGAGGACCGTCCTGACGCTTGAGCGCGCTTATCGCGTCGACCAGGTTGCCCTCCAGCGCACGGCTGTTCTGCCAATCCAGTGTATCGCGGCGATGCGTGGCCACATGCTTGGGGGCGCCGTTCAACAGGTCAGCGAGGGCGTGGTTGGTTGAGTCGGCCCGAATGCGCGGCCAATAGGACGCGAAGATGTCGTAGGTGCGGCGTCCCAGTAGCAACTCGAATGGCTGTGAGAACAGGTCTTGTACGGCCTGGCCGGTGATTTCGTCGGCGTAGGGCACGATCCAGCCACCGAATCGGAATCCGCTACCGGGATCCTCTTCAGGCCCGCCGGGCGCTTGCATGACGCCGTCCAGACTCACGAACGCGGCAACGGTAAGTGTGCGCATGCTCTTCTCCTGAATCGTCTTGGTGAAAGTGCTCATCTGGCGAGCGCCTGCAATGCCTGCGATCCCCAGCCTCATTCCCTGACAGATAGTCGAACGAGACGCTGCGAATTCGACATCCCCCCCCGATTTCGGAGTGAGCCCCCCCCACAAATGGGTGCCATTGCTCTGCAATATTCGCCTTTCCATCAGCACTAACTTTCAACCTCTGACCAATGTTTGCCGGGCTTTCAGGTCATCGCACTTACTTTATTGCGACGCTGGCGCAGTAATTGCTGATTGAGCTTGTCCCGTTCATGAAAGTTGGAGGCTCGGGAAGCTATGGAGCTGTAAGTACACCCGTTGAGTGATTACATCTAACCATCGGTTTGCAACATGAAATTCCCCTGGCCGCTCAATAGAAGTGCTGCAGTCATCCTCTGTAACCGTCTAGGGGAGATTCTTATGCAGCACTCTGAACATGCGCGTGGGCAAGTAGCGCTGCATTGGTTATCGGTCTTGATTGTTCTATGGATAATGTGCGCCGGCGTTTACACGGCCCTATTCAATGTCCCGACAGGCTTCAAGCTAGCCATTGTCGATTTGAATATTTCGCTGGCGGCATTGTTCATACCGTTTTTCCTGATGAGCAGACCTTTCGCTTGTCGTTGTTTGTGCTTTCTGGCCTGTCTGCTGACGGTAACGCTGGTTGCCGCCGACGAACCTCAGGGCAATGACAATCAAGCTAATGATAAGTGGCTGGAGCCGGCACGCTCCAGGCTCATGCATGTGACTGGCGGGATGCCGTTCTTTCCGCACCGGGCCAATACCCCCGGCAACCTGATTTTGAATGTGAAGGACTTCGACAATGCCCAGGTATGTGGCGCTTGCCATACGGAGATATACAAGCAGTGGCGCTCGTCGATGATGTCCCAGGCCTGGGATGAACCCATCTATCGGGCCTTGCTCAAGCGTGCGAGTACGGCCACCGAGGGGAAGGTCGATAACTTCTGCACCGGCTGCCATACCCCGATCGGTCTCACGACCGGGCAGATCAATTCGCAAGTCAACCGCTCCTCGATTGAAGACAGCGCGAAGAATCATCCGATGCCCGGGGTCGATTGCGAGACCTGCCACAACATCAGTGCCCGCACGGGCCTCGATAACGGCGCCTATGTTCTAAGCCCGCGAGCGCACGGTAAGCCGACCAAGTTCGGCCCGCGTAAAGATGCCGTTTCGCCTTATCACGACACCGTGTATTCCGCTTTGCACACACGCTCGGATTTTTGTGGCACCTGCCACAACGTCACGCACCCATTCAGCAGTGTGGCGGTCGAGCGCACGTATGACGAATGGCAGGAGAGCGCCTACAGCCTTAACGATGTAACTTGCCAAAGCTGCCATATGCAGGGTTTTGCGGGTAAGGCCGCGATCATGGGGCCAGACCGCGAGGAGGTCGCCTCACATTGGTTCAGCGGAGCCAACGCCATGATGCTCAAGCATCTCGGTCAGGAACAGGGCGCGCAACGTGCGCGCGACATGCTCTCGCGCGCGGCGGAAATAACGTTCCAGCAACTGCCGGCCGCCATCATTCCCGGGCAATACGCCTCGGTAGCGGTCAAGGTTTCCAATGTTGGTGCCGGGCACAAACTGCCGACCGGTTTTCCGGAAGGGCGGGAGATGTGGATCGATTTCCGGGTGTTGGATGCCAGCGGTCGCGAGCTCTATCGGCTGGGTTCGATCAAGGACGGCAAGACCGAGAAAAACACGCGAAACTTCAAAGTGCACATAGGTGACAAGGACGGCAATCCGTTGGACGTCGAAGTCTGGAATGCCACGCAAATTCTTTCGGACAATCGCATTCTGCCCAAGGGCTACGATATTGGGGAGTTCTCCTTCCTGGTGCCGGCCGACGCCGTCGGGCCGCTCACCCTGACTGCCGAACTGAACTACTGGCCGTTTTCGCAGAAGCTGGCCGACTACCTGCTCGGCAAGAATCAGGTGCAGGTGGAAATCACCCAGATGGCCAAAGTCACGCAGAGCATCCCTCTGTCGACAAGCCTGACAGCCGCCGGGCCGGATACTGCACATTATTAGCTGCGCAGGGTCGACGTGCTGGCTGGCCTCGAACACTGCGCGTGGTTCGTCTGTTTACGCCTTGCCGGTTACAGCACGCCGATGCGGTCGAGTTCCCGCTGCAGCGCATTGCGGTCAAGTTGTGCAAAAGGCAGGTCGAGGAATGCCCGGCAGCGCGTTTCGATGCGCGCCAGGGTTGAGTGGAACGCCGCAGATACCGTCGCTTCATCTCCCTTTATTTCCGATGGGTCTTCCAGTCCCCAGTGAGCTTTCAGTGCCGGCCCGAAGTACACCGGGCAGGCTTCACCGGCAGCGTTGTCGCAGACTGTAATGACGATGTCCGGAGGGTTGGCTTCGAATGCGTCATTGCCTTTGCTGCTCAAGCCGTCGATGGCAATGCCAGCCTCTTGCAAAGTGCTCAGGCTGCGCGGCAGCACCTGTCCCTTGGGAAAGCTGCCGGCACTGATCGCCTGAAAACCTTCCGGGGCGAGATGGTTGAACATGGCTTCGGACAGGATGCTGCGGCAGCTATTGGCGGTACACATAAACAGAACGCGCATGGTGACTCCTCTTTGCATTCGCACAGGGGCTAAACGCTCAGGCGCAAGGCCAGGGCAGACAAGGTGATGAGCAGAATCGGCAGTGTCAGAACCACGCCGACCCTGAAGTAGTAACCCCAGGTGATGCGGATGCCCTTGCGCTCCAGAACATGCAGCCAGAGCAGGGTTGCCAGGCTGCCGATGGGAGTGATTTTGGGGCCGAGATCAGAGCCGATGACATTGGCGTAGATCATGGCTTCACGCACCACACCGGTGGCGTCACTGGCTTGAATCGACAGTGCACCCACCAACACTGTGGGCATGTTGTTCATGCCCGATGACAGCAACGCCGTGAGCAAGCCAGTCCCCAATGCAGCGCCCCAGATGCCGAATTCGGCAACGTAGTTCAAGACCGCCGTCAGATGGTTTGTCAGGCCGGCGTTTTTCAGCCCGTAAACCACCAGGTACATACCCAGCGAAAAAGTCACGACTTGCCAGGGGGCTTCACGCAGCACCCGTCGAGTTGAAATCACATGCCCGCGTGCGGCAACCGCGAACAGTATCGCGGCACAGAACGCCGCCATTGCACTGATCGGAATACCCAGTGGCTCCAGCGCAAACATTCCGATCAACAGCAGGCCTAAAACAATCCAGCCGACTCGAAAGGTCAGCGGATCACGCACGGCGCGTCGCGGATCCAGGACGTCATCCAGTGAGTAGTGCCTGGGAATGTCACGACGGAAGAACCAGTACAGCACCGCGAGAGTGGCCGCCACAGCAACGCAATTGACCGGCACCATGACGGCGGCGTATTCGCTGAAGCCCAGGTCGAAGTAGTCGGCCGACACGATGTTGACGAGGTTAGACACCACCAGGGGCAAACTCGCCGTGTCGGCAATAAAGCCGGCCGCCATGACGAACGCCAGGGTAGACGTCGGAGAAAAACGCAGTGCGAGCAGTATTGAAACAACGATGGGGGTGAGAATCAGGGCGGCACCGTCGTTGGCAAACAGGGCGGATACGCCGGCCCCCAGCAGTATCGTGAATACGAACAGGCGACGCCCGTCACCCTTGGCCCAGCGCGCCACATGCAATGCGGCCCACTGGAAGAACCCGGCCTCATCGAGCAACAAACTGATGATGATCAGCGAGATGAACGTCGCGGTGGCATTCCAGACAATGGCCCACACCAGTGGAATATCGTCCAGCGTCACGACGCCTGCAAGCAGTGCCAGAACGGCTCCGAGGGAGGCGCTCCAGCCGACGCCCAGGCCCTTGGGTTGCCAGATGACCAACACCATGGTGAGCAGGAAAATGGTGAACGCAGTAAACATGAGGAGTCTCGATGGATGAAGGGTCAGCAGCAGGCGGAAGTGTTGAGTGGACGGTCGCCCATCGCGGCAAGGCGAGTGCTGTTGTCCTCAAGCCAGTCGGCGTTTGCCAGCAACGTTGTCTCGAGAACGTCGCGAACCCACGCTGGCAGGTCAGGATTGAGCCGGTAATACACCCACTGCCCTTGGCGGCGGTCGAGAAGCAGGCCGCACCCGCGAAGCTGTGCAAGATGGCGAGAAACTTTAGGCTGACTATCGTCCAGGGCGCAGACCAGTTCACAAACGCACAACTCGCCTTCACGCGTGATGAGCAAGGTGGCCCGGGCGCGGGTTTCGTCGGACAGACATTTGAATATGGCGGCAGGATTGAGCATTGGCGTGGCTCGATACATATGGGTATCCAAATATACGGTTATCCATATGTACTGCGCAAGGCGCTCGGAATCAGGAAGGGGAAGGCTCGGCAAGGTTGTTCAGGCATGAGATAAACTTGAGCCATTTCGGCACAAGGCAAAGGAGAGGTGATGAATGGAATCGTTTAGCGTTCGCGAGCTGAGAAAGACTGATGCTGAAGCGTTGCTGGCATTCGAAATCCGTAACCGGGAATGGTTTGAATCCCATATTGATGCGCGTGACCCTTCTTTTTACTCGTTGCAGGGTGTCGCCGATCATATCGAAAGCTATTTGTCCGATTTTGCCATCGGCGCCTGGCACCCGTTTGTCATCGAAGATTCCAGTCAAAGAATCGTTGGTCGAGCCAATCTGAAAAGCATCGACTCATCGACGAGTTCTGCTGAAGTGGGTTATCGGATCGATCAACGCGTGTGCGGGCAGGGGCTGGCAACTCTGGCGTTGAGGCATCTGATCCAGGAGGCACAGTCACGTTGGGAACTGACGCAACTGGTTGCCTATGCCTACAAGGAAAACCTTGGCTCACGCAAAGTACTTGATCGGTGCGGATTCTTGCTTGAAGGGTCCACTTGCAACGACAAAGCGGTGGACGAATGCCGATTCGTCCTTTCGATCCAGTGACATTCTTTCAGCGATTGCGGATGTCGGCAGCAGGTCGGTGACGCCCCGGTCACTCCTGCTGCGCTTGATCTTCGTCCACCTCTTTCCAGCTGTCATCCGGATCAAAGCGCTTCATCGATTTCGCCAGTTTTTCACCACCGGGCCCCAGGTCTTTCTCGAACACCTGTCCTTCATGACTGATCATGAAACTCATCACCCCGGTGTCGTCGTATTTCGCCGGCCAGGCGATCAGCGCAAAGCCCCGGCTCATCTTGTCACCGATGAGGTAACTGTAGGCGCCACCCGGTGCCGAAGGACCCTGGCCATCAAGGATGCGGAAGCGGTAACCGTGCCACTCTTCGTCGGCAATGGCTTTGCCGAACGAAGGCCCCAACGGGCTGATCTGGCCGCTGTCGTCTTCGGCCCAATAGAGTCCGTCGTGCTTGCCGGGGGTGCTGAAGATTTTCTGCGCATACTCGAGTGCGCCATCACCGTCACGATCGACTGATGCATAGTCCATCTGCGCGTCGTGATAGGCCAGCACCGATTGCACCGCGGCAAGTTCGTTGCGGCCGATTTGACGGGCACGGATCTCGGCACTGCCGGCCTTCATGTCGAAGCGCCAACCGTTCGCGTCTTTTGTCATGGGGATGGGCAGTGTCCAGTTCTTGCTGCCGACCGCCAGGACTGCCTTGCGCTCGCTGGGATTTTCAATGCGGTGTTGTTCGCGGTATTGCTGCAAAAAAGCATCCACATCTTCGCGCTGCACGCCTTCACGGGGGATGTAACTGTGCCAGTCACTGCCCAGCAGCTCGGTCAGGCGTGCCTGGTCGGCGTGTTCCGTACCCAGTGCTTCGACGAACGCTTCAGCGGCCTTTTCTGGCGTTGGAAAGGCCTGTTGTGCCGTCGCCATGCACGACCACACCAGGCCGGCAACTATCGCAAGGACATGAGGGAGCAGGCCCATGAGTCCCTTCACTCGAGGATGGTTTTTCAACGACGGCCCCCCCTTTGACGCGCTGGTGGATTAGACGGCCGACTGACCTGGTGGCCGGCCGATCGCGCGGTACTTGGGCGTTGGGCGGATGCCTGGCTGGCCCGGCCACGATTGGCCTGGACGTTGGCCTGGGACGGTGTACGCGCGCCGGCGAAGGCGTTGTTACGGGCACTGCCGGTACTGGCGGCCGGTCGTTTATTCGTCGCTTGACGCGCCTGCGCCTGACCCTCTTTGCGCTGGTTCAGCTGCGCGGTCTGGTTCCTGGGTTGCTGATTTTCCCGGGTGTTTCGGGCCGTGCCCTGGCCTCTGTCAGTCGCCTTCGGCCTGTCTGCACCGGCTTGCAACCGATTGCCGCCCGAGGTTCCGGACTGCAGCTTGCGTGTTTGATCGCGGGCTTCGCGGTTGCTGGTGGCAGGTCGTTCGATACCGTGCTTGTCCATTGAGGTGCGGGCATTTTCACGGGCCTGGGCGCGTTGGGCATTGTCTCCGCGATAGGCTTCACGCTGATTGGCGCCGTTCAGTTGGCGGCCATACTGTGCGCGGCTCGCGCTGTCTCGATAGGGCACGCCATTGCGGTGCACCGGGTTGTGTTGCCATTTGTTGTTGGTGATCCGGTTGTTGCCGTTGATGTTGTTGTAACGATTGACGTCGATGTCGACGTCGTTATTGCCCCAGTCACATTCACCCCACAACGATCCAATGATCGCCACACCGGCACCAAACGCGAGTCCGGCCATCAGGGCCTGACCAGGGTAATAGGCCGGTGGCGGTGGATAGTACGCGGGCGGCGACGCCGGGTAGGGCCAGGTGCCGTAGGTGGTTGTCGGGTTATAGGTGGGGACGTACACCACCTGCGGATCGGCAGGCTGAATGATGATGGTGGAGTTGCTGGCCGGGGCCGACTCAGGGGCTGGAGCCGGTGCCGCGCTCGTGGTCGCAGGTGCCGGCGCCGCGACATTCTGGATCGTCACGTTCTGATATTGGTTGCTCTGCAGATTGCCGGCGGCCTGTGCCTGGCGACGCAAGCGTTGCGCGCTTTCCATGACATCGTCGGGTTGCGCCAGGAAGGCATCACCCAGGCGTTGGACCCAGACGGGATCCTGTCCCAGTGTTGCCAGAACCTGAGGGAAGGCGACCAATGCCTGCACGCTCGGATCCCAGGGCTGGTTCGCCACCTGTTTGACCGCGTCGTCACCCTTGGCGTCCGGGTGCGCTTTGGACCAGTTGACCGCCTCGCCGACTTCCCCGGGGTAGGTGGTGGCCATCAGCACCTGTGCAAACAGTGGGTCCGGGTAAAGCGCAATGGGCGCGAGCATCTGATCCAGTTGTTCCTGGTTAAACACCGGATCCTTGGCCACCGGGGCGACGGGCGCTGTTGTGGCCGCGCTTGCCGGTGCGGGGGCTGCGGCGGGTGCCGGAACCGGGGCCGGTGCGGCAGCGGTCCCATCCGCAGCCAGTGCCAGGCAGGAAGATCCACTCAAGAACAGTACGGCTGACAACGCGTAAAAAAATGGAATGCGCATTGCACCCCCTATGTGGTCAGGCAGGCTTGAAATGAGTGAGTCAATGCAGATGAGGTGAAAGCCGAGTTTGCAAGCCACAAGGCCCAGCTTCGATGCCGCTTCATAATGGTAGCAGCTCATTCGAAGGACTCAGGTTGTCTTTAAGACCGTGTGAACCTGATCACTGCGCGCTGGCATCGCTTTCGTGTTCTTCGGCGAATGCCATGAACACCTCCAGGTCCAGCACATCCAGCTTGATCTGGGCGATGAACGCAGAGAAGGCCAGATTGGCCGCGAGCAGACGCAGGTCGCTGGCCCAGGCCGGAAGATAGACCGGTCCCTTGAGCCAGCCGGACTCGAAAAGTGGCGCAAGGCGTATGGTGTCAGCCAGGCTGAGGCGCCCTGCAAACAAATGCCCGATCAGTTCCGGGCGGTTATCGCGGATTGCAATGCGCAGCAGGGTATGGACGCCGAGCAGCCCGGTCAGGTAAGCGGCATCCTTGGTAAACGCCGAACCGCCCCGCAGGTCGGCGCCGCGGAAGACCCGTTGGGTTGAGCGGAAGGACTCCTCTTGCGTTTGCCCGGCAGCCAGAAAACCTTCGAACACCTGGATGAAATCGGCTCCCTCCAGCGCCTGCTGGACGGCGAGCACGCGCAGGGCCAGGCGACGCAGGCGGCTGATGTCCATGCTGCCGGTGAACAGTTCGGCCAGGGTGGCAATGCCCTCTTGGGTCTGGGTCGTACGGGGCGCTCCCAGGCCCAGGCTAGTGAGGTTGGGCTGCCGCGCGCCGTTTTGTGCCGTGGCGACATGCACGAAGGCTTCGTGTTGCAACAGCTGATTCTTGTCCAGCTCTGAGAACAGCGCGCTGGCCCGCAGGCGAATGCGGCTCGATCCGGCGATGGCCTTGGCGGCGAGGTTTGGATCGAGCACGACCGTGATCTGTCCGACGCCGAAGAAGCGGTCCAGTTCCGGTTGAATCCAGGCGGCAAAAGCCTTGGCCGGAATCTCGGCCGGGCTCGGTGGAATCCGCGCACCGCCGAGCAGGGCGTCGGTGGTTCTGAGAAAGAAACGGGCCGCGTCCAGCATGCTCAGTTGCAGGCGTGTGTAATAGAAGTCCGGGCGCCGGTACAGCGCTGACGAAAATTGCGTAAAGGCGGGAGTGCCAATGGCCCCCAACATGTGCCCGGCCGTGGCATAGCTACGGGCGGTCATGGCGAGGTGATTCCCGGCCGGATGCCCCACATCGCAACGGCTGATAAAGGTTTCCAGGGCGGCGATGTCGGCGCTGTGCTCGCGGGGCTGCAACTTGACGTTGGGCAACTCGGCCCGCCCGCTGCGCCACTTCGCCAGGAAGTCTTCCTCGACGCCATCCGGCCAGGACAGGGCATCCAGCACGCGGATCTTGCGGGTCAAACCGGGCAGGGCTTCATCGAGTTCGGACAGGGAGGCGGCGCTCATGGACTTCTCCTTGAGGGACGAGGTGGCATTACAAAAGCTTAGTCGTCGCGCGCCGTTACGTGTTGAGTTGGCGGGTCGTGCGTGCAAAGTCGATGAACGCCTTGAGTGCTGCGGGCACATGACGGCGGCTCGGGTAATACAGGTGCAGGCCCGGATAGTAAGGGCACCAATCGGCCAGTACCTGGATCAAGCGGCCATCGGCCAGATACCCGTTGACCATGTCTTCGAACACGTAGGCCAGACCTATTCCTTGCAGCGCCGGGCCGATCATCAGGCTGACATCGCCGAGCGTGAGCGGGCCGCTGACTTCGATTTCCTGGGTGATTCCACCGCGTTCGAATTCCCATCGGTACATCGAGCCGCTGGGAAAGCGATGACGGATGCACGGCAGACCATGCAAGTCCTCCGGTTTCTGGGGTGCCACATGCCGTTCGAGGAATGCCGGTGAGCCCACGACCACCGAGCGCATGTTCGGCCCGATGGGCAGTGAAACCATGTCGGCTTCCAGGCGATTGCCAAAGCGTACTCCCGCGTCAAAGCCGCCGGCCACCACGTCCACCAAGGCGTCGCTCTCGACGATCTCCAGCCGGATATCCGGATACGCCTGCAAGAACTGGCTGACAATCGGCAGCAACACCAACTCACACGCCTGTCTTCCTGCGGTTATGCGCAGGTTGCCCGAGGGCTTGTCGCGAAAGTTGTTGAGGTCTTCCAGTGCATCATCGATGTCACGAAAGGCCGGTTTCAGTCGCGCGTAAAGTCGTTCCCCGGCGTCAGTCAAGGCCACGCTGCGGGTGGTGCGGTTGAACAGTCGTACGCCCAGGCGATTCTCCAGGGCGCGCAATGAGTGACTCAAGGCCGAGGGCGTGAGGCCGAGTTCCACTGCCGCACGGCTGAAGTTCAGGTGCTGGGCGATGCACAGGAAGATCGACAGGTCGGCAGTGGAGGGGGATTTCATTTGTGAACACCTTTCACAAAGCCATGCAAAATTGTTGGGATTATCACATCAGTATCACGGCTTTAAAGTCGCTTCAACTCATCGAGAAAGCCCGGCAATAACGCTCGGGTCGCTGACAGGAGGAGTTGAAATGCGTACTTGGTTCATTACTGGCGCTTCCCGTGGTTTTGGCACCCTCATCGCAGAACACGCCCTGCGTGTCGGCGACGCTGTGATTGCCACCGCTCGCAACCCACAAGACATCACTGATCGCCTGGGCGATCACCCGAACCTGCTCGCCGTGCGGCTGGATGTCACCCGCGAGGAAGAAGCGCACCAGGCTGTCGCCGAAGGCATCAAGCGTTTCGGGCGTATTGACGTGCTCATCAACAATGCCGGTTTCGGTGTACTGGGCGCGGTGGAAGAGACCAGTGCCAGCGAAACGCAGCGTCTGTTCGCGACCAACGTGTTCGGCGTGCTCAACGTAACCCGCGCCGTACTGCCGCACATGCGTCGCCAGCGTAACGGTCACGTCATCAACATCTCGTCGATCGGCGGTTATCAGGCCTACATGGGGTGGGGCGTCTACGGTTCTACCAAGTTTGCGGTGGAGGGCATCACCGAAGCGCTGCACCAGGAACTGGCGCCCTTGGGCATCCACGCGACAGTCGTCGAACCCGGGTTCTTCCGCACCGACTTCCTGGACGAGCAGTCGCTGATCAAGACCGCCCTGGAACTGCCGGACTATGAGGAAACCGTCGGCAAGATGCGCCAGTTTGCCGAAGGCGCCAACCATGCGCAGCCGGGCGATCCGGTTAAGCTTGCCGAAGCGATGCTCGCGCTGGTCAACGCTCCGAAACCGCCACAACGCCTGGCGCTGGGCAGCGACACCGTGGCGCGAATCGAGGCGAAAAACCGCTTTGTGCAAGCGGAACTGACCGAATGGAAAGCACTGGCGCTGTCCACCGACTTCGAGGTTTGAGGCGACGGCCTCGCAAAAGCCGGGCTGGTCCCGTTTTTTGCGTTTGCGAAGCCAGATACTCGCCTACCATTACTCCATGACCGCAGCCGGCTCTTCATTTACCTGGTTTTTTGGGGTTTTGATAATCAGCAACAACGGCATGACGGCCAGTGACAACAACATCAGCAGCTTGAAGTCATCCACGTAAGCAATCCAACTGGCTTGCACGGTGACCAATGCGTCCAGGGTTGCGCGGCCGGAGGCGGCCATCGGGTCCAGATAGCTTTTGATCGATCCTGCGTCGAAAACCCGGTTGAAGGGCGTGATGTAGGCACCTATCTGTTCGTGGTTGGCCTGGATGTTCTGGGTGAGCAGCACGGTCACGATGGAGATCCCGACACTGGAACCGACATTTCGCGACAGGCTGTAAAGCCCGGTGCCTTCGGCGCGCAAGGAGGCGGGCAGCGTCGCGAAGGCAACCGTGGTCAGTGGCACAAACAGCATGCCCAGGCTGGTGCCCTGGATGAAGCCGACCCAGATGACGGTTTGCATCGACACATCAGGCGTCCAGCCGGTCATCAGCCCCATCGACAGTGCAGACAACCCCAGGCCAGTCAGCAGTAACAGGCGGGTATCGACTTTGCCCAACAGTCGACCGGCGAGGAACATGGTCAGCATCGTGCCCA
Source organism: Pseudomonas sp. GW821-FHT01C01 (assembly GCF_059422645.1). Taxonomy (NCBI): domain Bacteria; kingdom Pseudomonadati; phylum Pseudomonadota; class Gammaproteobacteria; order Pseudomonadales; family Pseudomonadaceae; genus Pseudomonas; species Pseudomonas sp. GW821-FHT01C01. The sequence goes on from NZ_JBWKXF010000002.1 coordinate 88,197, forward strand.
AACCACGCGGGCCCATCACCATGCCGGCGGTCAGCACCGGATAGCCCATCAGGGTTTGCAGGTAGGGGGTCATCAGCGCCAGTGAAGCCAGGTAGGTAATGCCGACGATAAAGATAAAGATGACGCTGATCGAAAAGTTACGATCCTTGAACAGCTTCGGACTGATAAAGGGCGTGTCGGTGGTGAAGGTGTGGACCAGGAACACATACAGGGCGACAGCGGCCACTACTGCTTCGACCAGGATTTCACCGGAAGCGAACCAGCCCAGTTGCTCACCTCGATCCAGAAACAATTGCAGGGCCATGATCGCCACGCTCAGCGAGCCGAAGCCGAGCCAGTCCAGGCGTGCCGAGGTGTCGGTCGATGTTTCGCTGACGTAATAGACGATCCCGGCCAGCGCCAGCAAACCAATGGGCAAATTGATGAAGAACACCCAGCGCCAGCTGAAGTTTTCGGTCAGCCAGCCGCCGAGCATCGGCCCCAGTACGGGGCCGACCATGACCGACACACCGAACAGCGCCATGGCTGAACCGCGCTCCTTGAGGCTGTAGATATCCAGCAGAATGCCCTGGGACAGCGGCACCAGCGCCGCGCCCGCCAAGCCTTGCAGCAGGCGGGCGAGGATGATTTCTTCCAGCGATTGCGCCAGGCCGCAAAGGATCGACGACACCACAAAACCGACGATCGCCCACAGCAATACGCGTTTGCGCCCGAAGCGCCTGGCCAGGAAGGCTGAGGGCGGCGTCATGATTGCCGCGGCGACGATATAGGACGTCAGCACCCAGTTGATCTGGTCCGAACTGGCCGAGATGCTGCCTTGCATGTAGGGCAGGGCGACATTCGCGATGGTGGTGTCGAGCGCTTGCATGATCACCGCCAGCACGACGCAAGCGGTGATCATCGCGCGATGGGTCACCGGTTCGGTCGGTGCCGGGTTATTCATGGGCCAGAGCCGGGGCGGAGGCCTTGCTCGCCAGCAGCCCCGAGAACAGGTGTGGCAGGCCACGCGCCGAGCCGGTATCGATCTCTGCTTGCACACTCATGCCGGTGCGCAGCGGCGGTTTTTCCCCGGCATCATCGATGCTGATGCGCACGGGAATCCGTTGCACGACCTTGACCCAGTTGCCTGTGGTGTTTTGCGCGGGCAGCAACGAGAAGCTTGAACCTGACGCCGGGCTGATGCTTTCGACGGTGCCGTGCCACTGCACGCCGGGGTAGCTATCGACACTGATGTCGACGGGCTGACCCGGTTTCATGTGGGTCAGTTCGGTTTCCTTGGGGGACGCAGCGACCCACAGGTGGTCGGCTGACACAAGGCTGATGCCCGATTGTGGTGGTTGCAGGTAGGAGCCGACTTGCAGCGATTCAACGTTGGTCACGACACCGTCGAACGAAGCCCTGACCACCGAGTTGTTCAGGTTGCGCTGCGCTTCGTCGACGGCGGCCTGGGCGATCAGGTACGTGGACTGTTGTTCGACGGGTGTTTCGATATGCCCACCCAATTGCGCCAGCACCATTTGTGCTGTGGCCTTGGCCACGGTGATTTTTTGCCGGGTTTTGTCCAGCGCGTGCTTGGCATCATCGTAGTTGGTTCGGGAAACTGCAGAAACGCTGACCAGGGTCTGCTGTCGCTGGAAGCTGGCCTGGTAGTACGCGAGGTCGATTTGTGCCTGATCGATTTCGGCCTGCGCTTGCCTGTAGTTGGCCTGGAGATTGAGGATCTGATTGCGCACATTGCTCAGTTGCGCCTTGGCACTGGCCAACGCAATCTCAAAGGGCTCGGGCTTCAGGGTGAACAGGACTTGACCCTTCACGACCCGCTGATTGTCTTTGACGTCAATCGAGGCGACCAGGCCCGAGACATCGGTGGAGACGCCGACATGATCGGCCTGGATGTAGGCATTGTCGGTGGAAATGATCTGCCCACCGGTGACATACAGATAACCGCCGATCACCAGCACGACGGGTAACAAGGTAAAGAGCGCGGTGCGCATGAGCTGGCGTCTCTCAATCATGACGATGACTCCGGCTCTTCAACGGGAAGACTGCAGGCTTCGATCAGATTCGACCTCATCCGCTTCATCATCTGCAGCAGCAGTTGTTCTTCCTCGGCAGAGAATCCGCGGGTGGCTTCCTGGCGAGTCGTCCGGCCCATGTCGCGCATGAGCTCCAGAAGCGGGTGAGCCTGTTCCGTCAAGAACAGCAGGGACAGGCGCCGGTCCGTGGGGTGACGACGTCGCTCGACCAAACCGCGCTCGGCCATTTTATCCAGCAGGCGCACGAGGGTGATCGACTCCAGCTCCAGCAGGTCCGCGAGCCCCTTCTGATGGATGCCTTCGTGGGTCGACAACATGGCCAGCACTTGCCACTGCGAGCGAGTGAGGCCGACATGCCGCGCGCGTTGTTCGAACCGCTTGCGCATCAGCCGGGCGCTGTCATGCAGGGCAAAACCAAGGGTCAATATGTCGGTCATGGGGAAATCTGCAGCGAAGGAGTTAGCTCATCATAGTTGAGCTTGTAATTAGTCAGCTATCTATATTTGCCAAATAATTAAGGTGAATCGATTCCGTGAACAACCAGCAACCCCTGTAGGAGCTGGCTTGCCAGCGATGGCGTTTACACGTTCAACAGAGACGTTGAACGGCATATCGCTATCGCTGGCAAGCCAGCCCCTACAAGGGACCGCGTCCGCGTCGTTTTTCACGCGATACCTGTAGGAGCCAGCTTGCTGGCGATGGATTCAAATGCGCCGCGTTGTAATCGTTAACGACCATCGCAGGCAAGCCAGCTCCCATAAGGGACCGCGTCCGAGTTCAAACCAGTAAAAGAACCGATCAGAGTTTCGGCAATTGCCCGATACGTCCCATCATCTCGGTCACGATCTGCAGGTCCAGCAGGAACTGCCCGGTGGTTTTGAACTCGTTGTCGTTGTGACCGGTGTATTTGACGTCCGGCATGGCCAGGCCGAATTGCACGCCGTTAGGCAATTCATGCACGGACGTGGCGCCGGCGGAGGTGCCGGACTTGTGTTCCATGCCAAGGTTTTCGCTGGCCACGGCGAGCAGGGCCTTGACCCATTCACCCTCGGGGTTGCGGTACATCGGTTCGGCGATCGATAAGTCGAAGGCCGGTGCGATATGGGTCTTCTTGCTCCAGGCGTCCAGCTTCCCGGCGATTTCGGATTTGAGCACTTCCGGCGTCTTGCCTTTCGGTACGCGCAGGTTGACCGCGAGTTTGAAGGCTTTGTCATCCATCCCGACATAGGTCAGGGAAGTGGTCAGCGGGCCCATGAACTCATCGGCAAAACCGACCCCCAACTTGCCACCCAGGTAGTCCAGCCCCCAGTTGTCGGCAGCGTAGCGGGCGGCGTCCGTAATCTGGTTGTGCTTGAGTGCGACCTTGCCGTCGAGGCTATTGATGAAGTCGAGCATCCTGGCCACCGGGTTGACGCCGGATTCAGGCTCGGAGGAGTGGGCGGAAACGCCGGTGACGGTCAGTTTGACGTCCTTGCCGTCGACCCTGGCAGCCACCTCGAAGTTGCCGCCATTGCGCTTGGCGTAATCCGCGCCGGCCTTTTGCAGGCTGGCGGCCAGTTCGGCGGGTTTGTCGGTCACCAGAGTCACGACCGATGTCGACGGAATCTGGTTGGTGGCCAGGCCACCGGTCATTGAAATGATTTCCGCGCCTTTGCCTTCAGCTTTACGCTTGGCGAAGCTGGCCATGACCGTGCCATAGCCTTTCTCGGCGATCACCACCGGATAGCCGCCATCCAGTGCCAGGTTGTAGTTGGGCGTCGGGTTGCGTTCGAAGTAGTAGGGGATGGCGTCGCCCGTGGTTTCTTCGGTGGTGTCGACCAGCAGCTTGAAGTTTCTGGCCAGCGGCAGCTGCTCTTCCTTGATGATCTTCATGGCGTAGAGCGCCACCACGATGCCGTTCTTGTCATCCTCGGTGCCGCGGCCATACATGCGATCGCCGACCAGGGTGACCTTGAATGGATCGAGGCGGGTGCCGTCCTGCAGCACCCAGTTCTCCGGCGTTACCGGCACCACATCGGCATGGGCGTGAATGCCCACGACTTCATCGCCGGTGCCTTCGAGGGAGATCTCATAGACGCGGTTGTCGATGTTGCGAAAGTTCAGGTTGAACGCCTGGGCAAGGCCCTTGATCTTCTCGGCTATCTTGAGGAATTCGGGATTCTCGTGCTGGGCAACGCCATCCACGCGCACGGTCGCAATGGCTACCAGTTCCTTCAAGGTTTCTGTGGCCGCGCTGCCGTATTTCACTCGGGCGTAAAGGCCAAGCAGACGATGGATTTCGTTTTGCTGCTCAGCGGTAAGCGTCTTGTTGTCGAGGAATGCACTGATGGCCGGGCCGAGGTTGTCGGTTTTGGCGAAATCGCTCTTGGCCAGACTTCCCAGGAACTGCCTGAAATCCTTGACCGATGCATCACTGAAGGTCTTGAGGATGATCGAGCTCTGTTGCGGGGTGATGTTGGCGTGGGCAGCGGTGGTGAACGACGAAAGGCTGGCGAGCATGAGGGTGGTCGCGGCCAGTTGCTTGAGTGAAAAATCCATTGCTGGGGGCATTCCTTTGCAGGCGGTTTGTAAGAAATATCTGATCGCTTGATCAGAAACATTTCCAAACTACCACCACGAGCGTGTGCAACGGGAGCCCCTGAAGTGGGATCTGTCGCACAGAAAGGCAAAAGCGGCGCAGAAACGAAAAACCGCTCTATCAATGTTTACATTCCGCCATCACCACGTGGCAGGTATCCGGTGTACCGCCGGATCGGCCGGCATAGCGTATGCAATTACTCAGGGATTTTTGCCGAGCGATGTCCAGGGTGTCGCCCCAGGCGAGGCCACCTTCGCCGACAGTGGGGAGTGCTTCTGCAAAGCAGACTGAGCCGGTGTTTGAACCTGTGTTGGAACCGGTGTTTGAGGCAGGATGTGGAGCCGTGGTGGCTTTGCTTGAACATCCGGCTAGCAGCGCCATGTTGACGGCGAGCAGGGTGATCAGGAGCCATGGCGAGCATTGGCGTGCTGTATGTCCCGTCATCCCGGTTCCCCTGTATCAAGAGGTGTGTTCAAGGTCGTACCTATTCAGATTAGGCCCCTATCAGGACATCATCCACTTGCCCGCCGGCTTGTCTCGGAATTCACTGAGTAAGAGGCCCACTGTCTAGACGGACGGCAGCCTGATCTCTTCGTCCAGTGCATGAGCGGCTGGAATTGGATCGAAGTACTCTCGGATAAACCTGAGCTTGCCGTTTTCGGCCTCCACGAACAAAACGTAAGTCTGTCTGTAGATTCGACCTGTCGTCTTGATCCTCCCTTCGGCCTTTACTTGCGCGACTGCTTTTGAATGATCGGCAAAGGCATTGATCTGAAGGTCGTAAAAGCGAAAGTCTTGCACCGCTCCGATAAACCAGCCGACATGCCCCAACACCTGATCACGACCCGTCAATCGGCTCGGATGCCCGAGGCTCGGGGCGTAGGGGAGCTCCCAGACAATGTCGTCAGAAATAAGCGATTTCCATTTTTCAGGGTTGGCGACAAACGTGTCGAAGTGCGCCTGAAGCAGTGCTTGAGCGTGGTTCATCTTTCGCCTCCAGGGTTTGATGACCGGTGCACAGCGCATGCTGTCCACGGCTTGGTCGAAAGAATGTCCCATGGATCCCGGCTCGAATAAAACCCGAATAATTTCGATCTCCAGGTTCCAGAAAATCGACAAGTTACTCCTTCAAGCGGATGCCTCCTGCGCCGCGCTCTGTTGAACGAAACGCTCAATCAACCACCGTGCGGCGGGTCCCGGTGGCAGATCCGTGCGGTAGATGACGTCGAAGGCATATTTTCCGCTTTTGTATTCCGGAATATTCAGGAGCACGAGTCGGCCGCTATCCAGATCTTCCTGGACCATCGGGGCTGGCATGTTCCCCCAACCGATGCCTTCACGCAGCAGCATGTGCTTGGCGCCCAGGTCCGCCAGCCGCCAGGTGCGGTTGCTGAGCACGGCGAAATCCTTGTCCTTGGTCAGCAGCGAGCGGTCGGACAGCACCAGTTGAGTGAACTCTCGCCCGGCGCCCGGAACGTTCGAGTCGCTTGAGGCCAGTGGATGATTCGGGGCCGCTACCGGAATCAACTCGACACTGCCGACGCCAATTCTTTCGATACCGTCGATGCCTTCATTCATCGGCCCACTGACGCCGACGATTGCGCCGCGGTTGATCACCAGTTCAGTGACGGCGCCGAGCGCTTCCATATGCAAGTGCAGGGCAACCGTAGGGAATTCTTCGCGGAAGGATTTGAGCGCGTCCACCACGCGCTCGGGGGGCAGCATCACATCGAGCACCACGTGAACTTCGGCTTCGAGCCCCTGGAGCAGGCCCTTCACTTTGGCGCGTAATCCATGAATCCCGTTGGCGATGGTTCTGGCTTCGGCCAGCACGGTGCGGCCGGCATCGGTGAGCTGGGGTTTGCGTGTGGTCTGGCGGTCAAACAGCGACACGCCGAGTTGCATTTCGAGGTTGGCAATCGAGTAGCTGATGACCGAAGTGGCCCGGTGCAGTTTTCTGGCGGCCGCTGCAAAACTGCCGACTTCCACGACGGTGAGGAACACGCGCAGTTGGTCCAGTGTCGGTGTTCCCGGGTCAGAGATCATGCCAATTTCCTCGAACGTAATGGTCAATATTATCCCGGTATAACTTATAGCGTGATGCATCTGCCCGGCGTGCTGAAAAAATGAAACGCCAGGCAGATAAGCGCAAAGCCCCGACAGGGTGAGCAAGGCTCCTAAAGAGTGGCGGATCGCAATCGGCGAAAGTTGAGTCGTCGAAAGCGACACCCGCATACGTTCCGGCGTATGCGCAGTGGCTGGAATGGTTCAGCTGCTCTCTGCCAGGAGAAACGAGATGACTGATTTTATTGCTACCCCCAACGAGATCGCCGGGAAAGTCGTGATTGTCACGGGCGCCGCCAGCGGTATCGGCCGTGCCATCGCCGAGCTGTTTCATGCCCGAGGCGCCAAGGTCATTGCCGAAGACATCAACCCTGAAGTGAATGCACTTGAACGCCCTGGTTTGGTGCCTTTGGTCGCGGATATCACGGTCGATGGCTCGGCGGAGAAAGCGGTTGCACTGGCCGTTCAACACTTCGGCAAGCTCGATGTGCTGGTCAATAACGCCGGACGGATCATCTACAAGCCTCTGGTCGAGATGACGCGCGAGGATTGGAGCTGGCAGATGGAGACCAACGTAACGGGTGCGTTCCTCCATTCCCGCGAAGCGGCGAAAGAAATGATGAAGCAAAAGTCAGGCGCAATCGTCAACATTGCGTCCTATGCCTCTTACTTCGCGTTTCCGGGAATCGCGGCCTACACCGCATCGAAAGGGGCACTGGCGCAATTGACCCGAACCCAGGCGCTGGAAGCGATAGAGCACGGTATTCGGGTCAACGCGATTGGCGTGGGCGACGTGGTCACCAATCTGCTCAATCACTTCATGGAAGACGGCCCGGGTTTCCTGCAAGAGCACGGCAAGTCGGCACCGATCGGTCGTGCGGCCTCGCCCGATGAGATCGCCGAGATCGTGGCATTCCTGGCGTCCGAGCGCGCCAGTTTTATTGTCGGCTCGGTCGTCATGGCCGATGGCGGCATGAGCATTCCCGTGGGCAGTTGATTGGCCGGTTGTACTTGCGGTACGGCGAGCGCCGTGCCGCGTTTTCATTTGCGGTAATGACTGGGCAGGACGCCGACTTCCCGTTTGAATGCCTGGGAAAAATGGCTGGCGCTGCTGTACCCGACCTCCAGTCCGGCATCGATGATGCTCATGTCGGTTTCAATCAGCAGTTGCCTGGCCTTGGTCATTCGCAGCCTGATGAAGTAGCGGGAGGGTGAAAGCCCCGTGGCGCGTTTGAACAGGCGGCTGAAGTGGTACTCGCTCATGCCGGCTGCGTCGGCCAGATCCCCCAGGCAAAACGTCTCACCCAGAGACTTTTCCATCGCATTCACCACACGCCTGAGCTTGAAGGCCGGCAGGGCATTACGCTGAACGATGTTATCGGCTTGCGCATCAAGATAATCGCGCGCCAGGTGCACAGCGATGCACTGGGCGATGCCTTGCATCAGCAGTGGGCTGGTTTCCCCCTGGGTGGTCAGTTCAACTCTGAATTGTTCGAACAGCCCCGACAGCGCTTCATCTCGACCACCGGATATTTCGCGCAAACAAATCGAACCGGTGACTTCCTTGCGGGTTTCCTGGATTGCACGTTCAAGCAGGGGCAGGCCGAGGTAAATGTGCATCACCACAAAGGGTTCCGCACTGGTCACTTGCCAGCGCATTTCGTAGGGCACGGCGCTGGTGGTGAGGAAAAAATCCCCCTTTGTCACTTCACTCGCCATCCAGGCTTCGCCGGCCTCCCGTTCCTCAATGGTGGCGTTCCCGGAAAGCACCCAGACAATCAGCGGCTCAGCCACGGCGGGAACGATAACGCTTTGCTCGATCCGCTCCCGGTTAAAGATCTGCACCAGCACATCGCTGGAAAAAACCTCGTCGGAGGCAGCCAGGCGCTGACCGCGGATGTGTGCTTCCAGGCCTGTTGCAGACGTTCGCTCAGCGGTTTGCACGATTGAACTCCCGTTCTGTGGGGTGAGTGACTTGCCTAATTAATCGAATCTAATGATCTAAATTAGTCGGCTATTAAGATGAGCTGGCCAGGAGCAACATTTCCTCACCAGGGCGGTTCATGTCGAACCGCACCCAATTGAAGGAAATACCTCATGACGACTTCCGCAAACATCGCTCATTCCGCCACCTCTGAACAGAGCCGTTCCGACGTCACCCAAGCCTCGGCCTCGTTGATCGGCCGGGTACTGCTCAGCGCAATCTTCATCCTCTCCGGTTTTTCGAAACTGGCCGCTCCGGCCATGATGGTCGGCTACATCAGCTCTGTTGGTCTTCCGCTTCCGCAACTGGCTCTAGCGGTGGCGATCATCGTTGAAATCGGTGGTGGCCTGGCACTGATCGCCGGTTACCGCACCCGCACCGTTGCCGCTGTACTGGCTGTGTTCAGCGTGTTTACCGCACTGGCTTTCCATAACGCCCTGGGCGATCAAAACCAGTTCATCCACTTCTTCAAGAACATCGCGATGGCTGGTGGCCTGTTGCAGGTCGTGGCCTTCGGTGCCGGTCGTTTCAGCCTCGACGCTCGCCGTCGTTGATACCCCGCGCTGCGCAGGTCGGTCCCTCGCAGCGCAATGTTCTTCTCCCTTCTTTTTCGATAGTCGAGGCCTCCATGAAAGCCATACGCGTGTACGAATACGGCAGTCCTGAAGTTTTACGTCTGGAAGACATTGCCGACCCGGTGGCCGGTGTCGGTGAAGTGCTGATCGATGTCGCCGGAGCCGGGGTGAACCCGATTGACTGGAAGATCCTCTCCGGTGCCATGAAAGCGTTCATCCCGTTGCCGCTGCCTTTTACCCCGGGGGTCGAAGTGGCCGGGACGGTGGTAGCAGTGGGGCAGGGCGTCACTGAGTTCAGCATCGGCGATGAAGTGTTTGGCTTCATCAACATCGTCGGGGGTTATGCGACCAAAGCCGTCGCCCAGGTTGCAAAACTGGCGCTAAAACCTAAATCACTCAGTGCCTTGCAGGCCAGCGCTGTCCCCGCAACGGCCCTGACGGCCTGGCAGGCCCTGACCGAACACGCGGGTGTACAGCGTCGGCAGAAAGTGTTGATCCACGCCGCGGCCGGTGGCGTAGGCAGCATGGCCGTGCAGATTGCCAAGTACCTGGGCGCGGAAGTCTACGCGACGGCCTCCGCGCATAATCATGCCTACCTGAAAGATCTCGGTGCTGACTACACCATCGACTATACGACCCAGGCATTCGACGAGCTGGTGTCCGGTGTCGATGTGGTACTGGACCTGGTGGGCGGCGACACACAAACCCGTTCCTTTGCTGTGCTGAAAAAACACGGCGTGCTGGTATCGCCGGTGAGCCTGCCGAACATGTCGCTGGCAAACGACTATGGCGTGACCCCCGCCAACTTTGCGACTCGCTCGGATGGCCGGCAGCTTTCGCTCATTGCCGAACTGTTCGACAAGGGACATCTCACGGTGGACGTTGAGGCATTTCCGTTGAGTGAGGCCAAAGTGGCGATCGAGAAAAGCATGGGCCGGCATTTACAGGGCAGGCTTGTCCTCGACGCAACGAAGTAAGGGGTTCCCCGACAGGATCAGGCAAGTTGTCAGAAGGATCTGACTAACTGGCTGCCGCCGTTATCCCTAATCTGGACTGGCAGCGAGACATCGCTCTCGCGTCACCAGGCACTCAAGTGAGGGATTAGGGTCATGTCGAATATCTCGAAAAAAGTCGTTCTGATCACGGGCGCGAGCAGTGGAATCGGCGAGGCGACAGCGCGTCTTTTAGCCAGCAACGGAGCACATGTCGTACTCGGGGCACGTCGTACGGAACGCCTCGAAATACTCTGCGGGGAGATCAACGCGAGTGGCGGAGTCGCGCACTTTCAGGCGTTGGATGTCACCCGTCGAACCGATGTACAAGCGTTTGTGGATTTTGCGCTAAAACTGCATGGCCGGGTCGATGTGATGGTCAACAACGCCGGGGTGATGCCGCTGTCGAAACTTGAGGCGCTGAAAGTCTCTGAGTGGGACCAGATGATCGACGTCAATATCCGCGGTGTCTTGCACGGCATCGCGGCCGGTTTGCCTTTGATGCAACAACAGAAATCAGGCCAGTTCATCAATATCGCATCGATTGGTGCCTACACGGTCAGCCCGACGGCGGCGGTCTACTGCGCGACCAAGTTTGCAGTACGGGCCATCTCGGAAGGATTGCGCCAGGAGGTCGGCGGGGACATTCGTGTCACGGTGATTTCGCCTGGCGTTACCGAATCCGAACTGGCCGAGAGTATTTCCGACGAAGGCGGGCGGGCCGAGATGCGCGAGTTCCGCAAGATCGCCATCCCTGCAATGGCCGTCGCTCGCGCTATCGCTTACGCCATTGAACAGCCTGCCGATGTGGACGTCAGCGAACTGATTGTCCGCCCAACCGCCAGTGCTTTCTGAACGGAGGACTTGAACATGACAGTCAAAAAATCCGTTGATCAGGATAAGTACGTCGGTATGTGGGTCACGGCAGACGGGCTCATCCGCCATGGGCTTTTACCGGGTGGTCGATACGATGAAGCCCGGGGCAGGAAGGTGAGTGCCTACCAGGGCCGGTATTGGCTGGAAGGTGACCACATTGAGTACGTCGATGACACCGGGTTCACGGCTGATGGTGAGTTCCGCGACGGGATTTTGTATCACGCCGGCATGATTCTTTATCGCGAGATGTAGAAGCCGAACGTCGCAGTGGCGGGTGCTCATTCGAAATAGAGCGAGCACAGCCGCCACCCGCCATCGACTATTACAATTGTTGGTTGTGTACCGGATCAACAGCGCGCCTCACCTGCCCCAACAGGTGATCGACATCCTCGGCGGTGGTTGCGAACGACGTGACAAAGCGAACGATGTTGGGTCCCCAGCGATCATGGTAGAACCCGAAACCGGCCCGTAGCAGCGCTTCGATTATTGCCGGGTCCAGCCGACAGAACAGGATATTCGCCTCGGTGCCGCCCAGCACTTCTACGCCGCTCAGGCCAGCAAGCCCGCGCGCCAGATGCAGGGCGGCATCGTTGGCTTTGCGTGCATTGCGCAACCAGAGATCGTCAGTCAGGTATGCATCGATCTGCGCCGAAAGAAAACGCATCTTGGAGAATAGATGACCGGAACGCTTGCGGCGGTAACTCATCTCGGTGGCGAGCGAGGTGTTGAACAGGACGATGGCTTCCGCCGCCAGCACACCATTCTTGGTGGCACCAAACGACAGGGCATCGACGCCAGCTTTCCACGTCATTTCTGCGGGAGAGCAACCCAGCGATACCAAGGCGTTGGCAAACCGCGACCCATCCATATGGAATCCAAGGGAAGCTGACTTGCAGACGTCACCGATGGCTGCGATTTCGTCGAGGGTGTAAGTGCTGCCGACTTCGGTGGCCTGAGTGATGCTGACGCAGGCGGGCTGGGTGGTGTGCACGTCGCCGACCTTCTCGCGAGTCCGCTCGCGTAGGCGGGTGATGTCCAGCTTGGCCGATGGGCCGTCGATGGTCATCAGCTTCGCGCCGTTGGAAAAGAACTCGGGCGCGCCACATTCGTCGTTGTTGATGTGACTGGCCGGATGGCAATAGATATTGCCCCAGGGTGGCGTCATCGCGCTCAGGCACAGGCCGTTGGCGGAGGTGCCGGTGGGCACGAGAAGAACCTCCACGTCGCGCTCGAAGATCTCGCTGAACTTGCGCTGGACCTGCGCCGTCAACTCGTCGGTGCCATAGGGGCTCGCCTGGCCCGTGCTGTGTTTCACGATGGCTTGCGCCACCTCCGGCGATGCGCCTGCGATGTTGTCACTTGAAAAACCCAGAGCGGGCGGTCTGTTAGTTTCACCGTTCATCATCCAGTTCTCGGCTGCGCGGGCGAAGGTGTTTCGCCCGGATTGGCGCATCCTAGGGAGGGGGAGGGTTGTCGCGCTTGTAAAAAATTGACGGTCGTCTGATGGCCGACGCCCTAGGTCCTGTAGCGGGAGGGCGCGACGCCAAATGCCTGTCGAAAGGCACGGTTGAAATGGCTTTGATCGTAGAAGCCGACGGCGTGGGCGACATCGATGATCGGTTGCCCACTGCGTGATAGCAGGCCGCAGGCCCGTTCGAGGCGCAGGCGAAGCAGCCACGCGTGTGGCGTCATGCCGACGGTCCGCTTGAACTGCTTGAGAAACGGGAAGCGGCCCAGCCCACACAATCCAGCGAGATCATCGAGTGTGATTCGCTCATCGATATGGCTGAAACAATAGTCCCTGACGCGAGACCATTGCAGGGGGGATAGCGTGCCTGCAATCGTTTCGGGCTTGGTCGCCCGTGACTGGCTCAACAAGTGTTCAAGGAGGGTGATCCATTGCGTCTGCACCGCGAGGCTGCCGGGTCCAACGGTCTGCTGCATCGCTTCGTGCAGCCCGTACAGGTGGCCGACAAGCCCCGCGTCTTCCAGCAACACACTGGTCAACTCAAGCTCTCTCGGTCGACCGCTGATCTCCTCGGCCAGACTCGCGACCAGCGCCTGCGACAGACGGAATGTCTTGAGCGTATAAGCGCCGCCGCCCTCGGACACCCCATCGTGGATTTCACCCGGCGGCATCAGGGCAATACTGCCCGGACCTAAAAGAAACGACTCGCCTTTCGATCGATGACGCTGGATGCCTTCGGTGACAAAGCCAATGTGGAAGTCGAGGTGGTAATGGCGGTCGAAACCGACATCCGCAAAGCGTGCGGAACCCAGCACCAGGCCTGGTACTTCGGATACGTGATGGTACTTGGCGTGCTCAGTCATGGAACCCGTACAACAATCGGCGAGGAGGGCAAGGACCTGCAAAGTTTAGGTCCGCAAGAGGTGTAGATCTATGGGTTGTCAGCAATTGGCCCGAGGTCGTGCCTATCGGGTAATTCCTCGTATTACTGGATGAGTGCAATCCAATTGTTCCGACTAGTCAACCAATCGGCCCAACTCTACTGTTTCAGGCATCGGGCCGTGAGGCCCGCCGATTACTCCACGCCGTCACCATTCACAGGAAAACGACCATGTCAGACAGCCAAAAGCTCATCGCCGTTGTCGGCGCAACCGGTCATCAGGGCGGCGCCGTTGTGCGCGCGCTGCAGGCGAGCGGTCAATTCAAGGTCCGTGCGTTGACGCGCAATCCGGCCGAGCATCCGCAGTTGGCTGAAGAGGTGGTGTTGGCGGATCTGGATCGTCCGGAAACACTGAAAGCCGCGTTTGCTGGAGCGCACGGGGTTTTTCTGGTCACCAATTTCTGGGAAGCCGGCACGGACGAGCACAAGCAGGCGCTGGCAGCCGTTCAAGCAGCCAAAGCTGCGGGCGTTCAACACTTCATCTGGTCGACGCTGCCAAACGTGGAGACAATCAGCCGCGGCAAGCTCGATGTCCCGCATTTCACCGACAAAGCAAAAATCGATCGCGTCGTGGGTGAAGCCGGATTTGCACACCACACTTTCGTGATCGCGCCGTTCTTCTATCAGAATCTGCTCGGCGTAATGGCTCCGAAGCAGCAGGCCGATGGAACCATTGGGTGGGCAATACCGCTCGATCCGCAGCAGCGCGTCATTCACATGGGCGACATCACCGAGCTTGGCCACGTCGTGGCCGGGGCATTCGCGCAACCTGAACTTGCCGGGAATGGCGAGTATCTGCCGATGGTCGGCGACTTCCTGAGCTTCAACGAGGTCATCACCGAGCTGAATCGTCTGGGGCACCATTTCTCCTTCAAGCACGTCCCGCACGAACTCTTTGCCGGCTGGTTCCCTGGCGCCGGGGAAATCGCGGAAATGCTCGCCTACTTCGAGGCCCACACTTACCTCGGTGCGGATTCGCGCGAAGCCATCGCGCTGGCCAACAGAGTCGCCGGCCGACAGCCGACGAAGTTCGCCGCCTGGGCCCGGGCAAACTTCGAAATTCCGGCGTCCGCCTGACGCAACAATCGCCACTGGCTATCGATACACCACCGGTGCGTCTGTCGTGTTCATCTTCTGGGTCACCAACCCGATGAACGCTGACACGGCGAGTGGCAGCTGCCGGCGGGTCGGATACAGCACGTTCAGGCCATAGCCATTGGGTTGGTATTGCGGCAGTACCGGGACAAGTGTCCCGGCCTCTACCTCAAGCCTGGCCATCACGGGCGGCAGCAGCGCGATGCCGAGCCCGGCCACGGCGGCCTTGCGCAGTGCCTGGGCGGTATTGCCACTGAAGCGCCCGGCAACTTGCACTTCTTCCTCGCCATTGGGACCGACCAAACGCCATGTGGTGTGGCCGCCTGGATGCGCGGAGATCACACAATCGTGGTTCGCCAGGTCCTGCAATGTGCGGGGTGAACCACGCGTCGCAATGTAGGAGGGACTGGCCACCATCCCGACGCTAAGCGGGTCAAGGATCTGCCGGCCAACATAGCCTGAGTCGCGCAAGGGTCCGCCGCGAAAGGCGACGTCGATCTGTTCTGCGATCAGGTCGGCCTTCGCATCACTGAGCACGAAGTCGAGCCGCACGCGCGGGTGCGCGGCCAGGAACTCGGTCACCCACGCCATCTGGAAAAAGTCGAAAAAATCGGCTGGAGCCGCCACGCGCACCAGCCCGCTGGGCTCGTTACTGCCCGTCATCAACGCCTGTCCCGCTTCGAGCAGACCATCGACGGCTCCCACGCAACGCTCATGAAAGCCCTGGCCAGCACTGGTGAGCGTGAGTTTGCGAGTGGAGCGTTGCAACAGTCGAGTGCCGAGTTGCGCTTCGAGCTGCTGGATGCGACGACTCACGGTATTGGGTGGCATGCCCAGCCGTCGTGCCGCCTCGGCAAAACTGCCGCAGCGTACTACCTGCACAAACATGGCGATGTCATTGAGGTCGATCATGGCGGAGGATTCCTGGCGCTGGTGGACGAGTGCAATCCAATTGTATCGGCTAATCAAGTAATCGGTCCGGCCCTATTCTTCAGGCATTGGGCCGCGAGGCTCCCACTCTTCTGTGAGTAATCTTCATGACGCTGCTGCAACGACCTCTCCCCGATATCGCCTCCGGCGCTATCCGTGAAACCACCACCGACCGCGCAATCAGCTACCGCACCACCGGTAGCGGGCATGGCGCGATTGTCCGGTTGATGAGTCCTTCCGATCTGGGTCACTTGATCAAGCCTTTTGTTTTCCTTGACCTGTTTGAAGCTGAGAGCTCATTCATCAACGGCATGCCAATGCACCCGCACTCGGGCATCGCCACCGTCACGGTCATTACCGAAGGCAATTTGCGTTTCGAGGATGCTGATTCGGGTTCGGGGATGATTGACTATGGCGCTGTCGAATGGATGCGCGCCGGGGGCGGGGTCTGGCACGGCAAGGAAATGTCGGTAGGCACATCGAAGCGGATTCAAGGCTTTCAACTGTGGGTTGCACTGCCGCCAGCGTTGGAAAACGCGAGTGTCGATAGCCAATACCTGGAGTCAAGCGTGATGCCTGAAGTGGGGCCGGCGCGGGTGATTCTTGGAGCGTACCAGGGTGTCCAAAGCCCGGTCCGCGCTCCCGCCGGAATGAACTATTTGCTGGTCACGCTACCCGCCGGGGAATCCTGGACCTATGTTCCACCCAGTGGACACGCGTCATTGTGGTTGAGCGTCAGCCGCGGTTCCCTTTGCGCGCCAGGGGTGGTCATGGCGGGAGAAATGGTCATCTTCGAGCCAGGTAACGGTGCCGTCACGCTCAAGGCCATGCACAAAGATGCGGTTTTCGTGATCGGCTCAGCGCAACCTCATCCCTATGACCTTGCGCTGGGAAACTACTCGGTACATACCAACCCGCAAGCCTTGCGTGCGGGGGAGGCGAAAATTGCCGAGATTGGCGCGCGGCTGCGTGAGTACCTGAAAAAACCAAACGAGTCAGCCAGCGTGCCGGTTTTCAAGTAAACCAGGCGTCCGGTCGCTAAAGACCACTGAACATGCTGATGATCACGGCATTGACCAGGTCAATGAAAAAGCCACACACCAGCGGCACGATCAGGAAGGCCTGGTGGGCCGCACCGTATTTTTGCGTCACGGTTGTCATGTTGACGATGGCCGTCGCCGTGGAACCGAGGGCAATCCCGCCGAATCCGGAAGCAATCACGCTGGCTTCGTAATCGCGCCCCATAAAACGGAAGACCACAAAATACGTATAGACCACCGTCAGCAGAATTTGCAGGGTCAAGGCGCACAGAATGAACATCAATGCGCCGCTGAGCTGCCATAGCTGAAGCCCCATCAGGGCCATGGTCAAAAACATGCCCAGACAGATATCGGAGATCAGCGACAGACCCAGGCTGGCGCCGCTCCAGGTTTTCAGCCGCCGATCACCGATCACGGCGAGAACGATGTGGTGAATGACGATGCCCGCGAACAGGCAGCTGACGAATTTGGGCAGGGTGATGCCCGCATCGACCAACAGCAGGTTGAGTCCGTAGCCGAGCATCAGCGTCAGGTTGAGCCACATCCACGCCCAGAGCACGTCGTAGTAGTCCATTGGCTTGCTCGGTTGTTGCTCGAAAATGCCGACTTCCAGCGCTGCGTCCCCGGAAGGCGTCAGTCGATGACGACGTATCAGTCGGTTGGCGATCGGGCCGCCGATCACGCAAGCGGCAATCAGGCCGACGGTGTTGCTGGCCATGCCCAGTTCATGCGCGTTACTGATTCCCAGCTTGTCGACGAAAAGCGGTGCCCAGGCCAGGGTGGTGCCCGCCCCACCCGTGAGGGAAACGGAGCCCACCATCAAACCCGCCTTGGGCGCGAGCCCAAATGCCTCGGCCACACCCATGCCCAGCGCGTTCTGCAGAACGATGAACACAGCGGCGAGCACCAGCAGGATCAGTAGCGGCAGTCCACCCTTGAGCAGTTGGCGCATGTCCGATTTCAAGCCAATGGCGGCAAAGAAATACAGCAGCAGGGTGTCGCGAATTTGCAGATCAAATTCGATCTCGATATTGAGGCCGAAGTAAAACAGGGTCGTCACCGCCGCACAGACAAAGCCGCCAACCACCGATTCGGGAATACAGTATTGACGGAGCAAGGCGTTGCGCTGGACAAGGGTTTTGCCGAGGAAAAGCAGGAGGATGGCGAGGGTGAAACTCACGAGGCCGTGAATCGGGAAGAGCTGAGGAGTCATTCAAAGCCTACCTAAAAATATGAAAAATCATTATCAGGATTCGGTCGCTCAGTGTTTAGACCTGAGTCAATGAACGGTGGATTCAGCAAATGCAAGCCTGGCTCGTCCAGGCAGCTTCCCAATCACCCAGTGTGTCTGTGCGCCAGGAGTGAGGACAGCCTAGCCTAAACTCCGGGTTGGCATAGGCTGCCATCACGCTCCCGATGGCAATTCAAACGGTTGAATTTAGCGTTTGATCAGAGAAATCTTCGTTCCCTCGATGCTGACCCCCGCCATCAAACCTTGCTGGTCGAAGATGAACGCGTAGGCATCGTCTTTCAGCGTCGAGCTGGACAGGTTCTTCGCGACCCCTTCATCCACTACAACAACCGTTGGCCCCACTCCGATTTCCCAGCCTTTGGTTTCAGTTACGTATTTCAAGGCTTTATCGCTCATCAGGAAAACCGCATAGCCATACGACTGGGCACCTGCCTGTAGCCCCCATGACCCGCTGACAGAGTTGTAGTAATTCTCGACTTTCGTGCCTTTCATCAATACGCCTTCACCATAGCTGCCGCCGAACACCAGCCCCGCCTTGATGATGTTCGGAAAAACAAGCACGGCTTTGGCTTTTTGCGAAATGGTTTCGGAAAATGGATGGGTCTTGTAGAGCGTCTGCAACGCTTGTCGAGAGTCGGCATTCAGATCCTCGGCGGTGGCCGCTCCGGCATTGTTCAGGAAACCAGCCGATGCCAATGATGCAGTCGCGAGGACCATCGACAGGAAGAACCGCATTGATTGAGTCATTTGCGTACTCCGCTGAGGGAGCATTGGATGAGAGCAGCGGTAAGCGCCTGCGCCAGGCAGGAACTGAACCCACTGAGGTTATCCGGCGCACCCTGAAATGTGTGAATTGTAAGCATCGCTCGTGAATGAAGTTGGACCGGGGCCACTGTTCATTTGCGATGCCATCAGTAGTTATGACCCCAGCGTAATGGCCGGGTTCGCTGTCAGTTCTGCTTCTGGCCGCCAGGTTTCCGTTGCGCAGGGGTGAATCAGTAGTAGGGAGAATGAAGTCTTTCCCCGCTTTTTTGTCACGCTCGTTAAATTTATTGACTTCAAAGTCAGCTTCTAGAAAGATGCAGGCCGCCAGACCTGTTTCAATCTTTTCCGAACCTCAATCACGTATCGCTGACGCCGCTTGCAGATCGGCAAGCCTTAAATTTCGCCCATCGCTATATACAAAAATATATAGCGATGGGCGGGAACGTCAGATCACGAGGGAATCAGGACCCTGGACGCCCCCCCAATAAAAAAGAAACAAGAGTCCCGCACTGGAGTAAACACAATGAAGCTGCAACCTCTGGCCCTGGCCATCACCCTGGGTGGTTTGACCCACCAGGCCATCGCCGCCGGTTTTATCGACGACAGCAAGGCCTCGCTGAACTTGCGCAATTTCTATTTCAACTCTGACAACCGGGAAAGCCAGGGCAACCTGGGCAATGCCGCCTACGCCAGCCAGGCCAAGGAGTGGGGGCAGGGGCTGCAACTCAACGTGATTTCCGGATTCACCCAGGGCACCGTCGGTTTTGGCCTGGACGCCATCGCCATGACGGGGCTGAAACTGGACAGCGGCGGTCGTGCCGGCAAGGCCGGTATCGACCGCACGCCCGGCGCGTTGTTTCCTACGGACAGCGACGGCCACGCGGTTGATGAGTATTCCAAAGGCGGCGTGACCGGCAAAGTGCGCGTTTCCAAGACCGAAGCGCGCCTGGGCACCCTGCAGCCCAAGCTGCCGGTGATCAACTTCAACGACGGTCGCCTGCTGCCGCAAACCTTTGAAGGCGGGCAGATCACATCGAGTGAAATCGACGGCCTGACTCTCACCGCCGGTCAACTGGAAAGCACCAAGACCCGCAGCTCCACCGACGATATCGATTTGCGCATCGGCGGCGCGACGCGTCCCGCCGGTACGCCGGCCAGTACGGCTCTGGCCGATTCGGATAGCTTCGTCTTTGCCGGCGGCGACTACAAAATCACCAAGGACCTGACAGCCCAGTACTACTACGGCAGTCTCGAAGATTTCTATAAACAGCATTTCCTCGGCCTGATCCACACCCTGTCCATCGGCCCTGGCGCGCTGAAGACCGACTTGCGCTACTTCAACAGCAGCGCCGATGGCAAAAACGGCAACGCGGCCGGACGCGCCCAAGGCTACAAAAGCAGCGGTTTCTGGAGAGCGGGTGACACGCACGCCGGTGAGGTGGACAACAACACCTGGAGCGCCATGTTCACCTACAGCCTGAGTGGCCATGCAATCAGCGCGGGCTACCAGCAAGTCTCCGGCGATAGCGCGTTCCCGTTCGTCAACCAGGGTGACGGCGCCACCGCGTACCTGATTACCGACCGGCAGATCGGCAAGTTCCTCAGTGCCGGCGAGCGTACCTGGCTGGCCGAGTATGGGTATGACTTCGTGGTGCTTGGCGTGCCGGGGCTCAAGACCGTGGTTACTTATCTCAGCGGCGACAATATCGACTCCGCCGCCGGTGATCGCAAAGAGTGGGAGCGCGACCTGCGGATCGACTACGCGCTGCAAAGCGGTCCACTCAAGGGGGTGGGCATTTCCTGGCGTAACGCCAGTTTGCGC
Source organism: Pseudomonas sp. GW821-FHT01C01 (assembly GCF_059422645.1). Classification (NCBI taxonomy): domain Bacteria; kingdom Pseudomonadati; phylum Pseudomonadota; class Gammaproteobacteria; order Pseudomonadales; family Pseudomonadaceae; genus Pseudomonas; species Pseudomonas sp. GW821-FHT01C01. The sequence goes on from NZ_JBWKXF010000002.1 coordinate 108,614, forward strand.
GGCAATGCCAGCAGCGATCTGGATGAAAACCGCTTGATCCTCAGCTATAGCCTGCCATTGCTATAAGCATGGCGCAGCGGTCATGGGCTGCCAGTGCGCAGCCAATGGCCCCAAGGTGATTGACCAGCCACGACAGGAGCATCGCCATGCGTTCAATTTTTTCGACTGTGCAAAGCCTTGTTCGCCCCAGCGCAAAACCAGTGTTGTTGCCAGGTGCAGCCAGCGATGCGGCTGAGCAAACACTGGAGGTGGTCGGGCAAGTGCAGAACCCGTTGTGCTTGAGCGTGGCCGACCTGCAAGCCATGCCGGGTTATGACTGGGTGACGCTGACCAGTAATACCTGCGAGGGCAATGCGCAAAAAGCACAGAAAAAGGGCTATCGCGGGGTGTTGCTGCGCGAAATTGTCCTGAAGGCCGGGTTGAAGAGCGAAGACCCCAAAGGCTGGAAACGCGCCTATGTAGTGGCGCGCGCGAGTGACGGTTATGTCGCATTGTTCAGTTGGAACGAACTGATCAATACCGACGTTGGCGATGCGGTACTGGTGGTGTACCGACAACATTCTCCAGCGCAGGCGGCTGGCGGTGAGCACCTTTCATTGGTGTCGGGAAGCGATCGCCACTCAGGGGCCCGTCAAGTGAAGTGGTTGCGCAGCATTGAACTGTGCAGCATTTTGGGCTGACTCACACACAACGCAGCAGCGAGGACAACGCAAATGCCAGTGCGCAACTCACTTGGCCATCATCGACACCCTTCAGCCGAGCAAATGTTGGCCGGCGAAAGGTGGCCGCCCGAATTCGAAGTAGCCCTGAAGGATTTGCTGGAGCAAATGGCCAATGCCGGTCATGAGGTCACGCTGCAGAACCTGGGCCGCTTCCTCGGCGACTTCGTGCCGCGATACACACTGGATCGTGCCGAGGAATGGCAGGAGTGGGCGACCCGGCGCTGGGTCTCGCAGACCAAACCTGCGCTGGTGGACAAACTGGCGGATGTCTTCATCGGCAGTCAATGACGCCGCCGGTGCTCATTTATTGTCGTTCGTTGAACGTATGAGGTTGTTGCGCAGCCTCACGATGGCCTTCTGCATTTGTACGAATTCTTCCGGCTCCAGGCCGGTTTCCAGCATGCCGTTGTCCGGCAGTTCATTGCGCAGTTGCCGGCCGTTGCCGGTCAGGCTGATTCGCACCTGACGCTCATCTTCGGGGTCGCGCTGACGCATCACATAGCCCATCGCTTCGAGTTTTTTCAGGATCGGCGTAAGGGTGTTGGATTCGAGAAACAGCTTTTCACCCAGGCTGCCGACGGTTTGATTGTCTTCCTCCCACAGCGCCACGATGGTGATGTATTGCGTGTAGGTCAGCCCGAGTTGCTCGAGCATCGGCTTGTAGGCCTTGCCGAACGCGAGGTTGGTGGAATAGACCGCAAAACACAGGAAGTCGGCGAGTTTCAGGTCAGTGGGAACTGTCTTGTCGATGGATTTCATGGGCGTTCTCTTTGGCCGAAGACGGAAGGCATGCAGGCGTTCGACTATACGTCGTGTGCGATAGCATCGGAAGTGCTCGAACGCTCGGCACTCATCTTCGGTGTGCTTGAGACTCCAGGGAACGTCGGCCGGATCGTCGGGTTGAGACTGGCGATCCGGCCGAACGTCGCGTTACGCGGTGAGGACGTTGATGGCCACGTCAATGTTGCCGCGTGTTGCTTTGGAGTAGGGGCAGATGGAGTCCGCCAGGTGTGCCAGTTCGGTACCGGTCTCGTGTGACAGGCCTGGCACACGCAGGGTCAACCGGGCCTGAATGAAGTAGGCCGCACCGGTCTGGCCCAGATCGACCTCGATGTCGACAGCCACATCGGCTGGCAGTGTCACCTTCAGTTGCTGGGCCGCCAGCCCGACCGCCGCGATGTAGCAGGCCGACCAGGCCCCCGAGAACAATTGCTCGGCAGTCGGGTGGGGCTGGATTGCTGCGAAAACATGCGCCGGTTCAGGGTTGCCAGGGGACGACAGTTCGATGTCCAGGTTGCCGTTATGGCCGCGCGATGTGTTGCCGGCGCTGTTGAGGGTGGTGTGGGTCTTGCCGGTAACCAGGACTTTTTCGATCTTGCTCATGGGGGTGAATCCTCGAACGTTGCGGTAGATGATTTGTTATCGTATGCGATCGTGTCGTATGCGATGTAAGTAATATCCTGCACAAGCCTCGCTTCGTCAATAGGCAACGTCGTGCCTTTGCGACGAGTGGTTGATTCGAAGTTGTGCACGCTCCACGGCTCCTGGGCTAAAAAACCGTGGGAGCGTGATGTACCCGCGATGGGCAACAAAACCGCAGCAATCGCGTACTCACTGGTATTCGTCGTGCCGCCGCCACCAGGGTCCCGTTTCATTGCGCCCCTTGGGTGCGCGGTCGAGCCATTGGTACATGCCCCACAACCCGTCCAGACCCCGCGCGTAGGTGGAATAGGTGTGGTAGATCTCGCCGTCTTCCAACACAAACGCGCTCAACCCCGGCCTGTCGCGGGTATAGGTCGGCGCATCGGTGCCACAGGTCGCGGCGAACTGTTTCACCGGTTCCGGGATCTGGCTGGCGTCCATGGCATGCCCGCCGCGTTGGTAGTTGTACTCGACGAGCCCTTGACGCTGCTGCGCTTCGGTAAAGTAAACGTTGAAGTCGGCGGTGAAGTCGCTATCGGCGGCCGAGGCCCAGGGGAAGGTCCAGCCCATCCGGCGTTTGTAGGCCTGCAGTTTCGCCAATGGCGCGCGGGATATCGCCATCAGTGTCACGTCGTGGTTCGCCAGGTGGATAACGACGGGGTCAAAGCCATCGGCGATGGCTGAGCAGGAAGGGCAACCGGCCGTGTAGTCGGGGCCGAACATGAAGTGGTAGACCAGCAGTTGCGAGCGCCCTTGAAACAGCTCGGCCAAGGTTGCGCTGCCGCTGTCGGTATCGAATCGGTACGCCTTGTCGAGGCGAACCCATGGCAAGGCCTGGCGTTGTCGCGCCACCTCATCGCTGCGCCGGGTCAGCGCCTTTTCCGCTTCGAGCAGTTGCAAACGTGCCGCCAGCCATTGTTCCCGGGTCGCGGTTTCGTGCGTGTTCATCGCTGTACGCTCCTGGTGAAAGGTCCGGAATTAGACTAAACCCGGGTATCGAACGGTGGGAGTGACAAGCGTGGCGGGATTTCGATGGACTCAATGATCACGGCAGCCGCACAGGCGCTGGCAGCAGGGAATCCACTTGGCGCACTGGACCGCGTGGCATTGCGCGACGATGCGCCGGCGCTGGCCCTGCGCGGTATCGCGATGGCGCAGTTGGGCGATCTGGTGCGGGCCAGGGCGCTGCTCAAGCGTGCGCAGCGGGCATTTGCGCCCAGGGAAGTGCTGGCCCGTGCGCGATGTGTGGTGGCTGAGGCCGAAATCGCCCTGGCTTCGCGGGAACTCGGATGGCCGGTCAAGTCCCTGGAAGCGGCGCGGCTCACGCTTGAAAACCACGGTGACCGGGTGAATGCCGCCCATGCGCGGTATCTGCAAATCCGCCGGTTGCTGTTGATCGGTCAGCTCGACGAGGTGCAGCAGTTACTCACCGAACTTGACCCCGGCCCATTGCCGCCGGCACTGCGTGCGACCCATGAACTGGTGCTGGCGGGCATCGCCATTCGACGCCTGCAATCGAACGAGGCACGGATGGCATTGATGAGGGCCGCGCAGGCTGCCAGTCAAACGGGGATTGCCGCGCTGATGGCTGAGGTCGAACACGCTGCGAATCTGCTCGATGCCCCCGCGGCACACCTGATTGCCCAAGGTGAAGTACGGACGCTGTTGCTCGATGAGGTTGAAGTGTTGCTCGGTTCAACGTCGCTGGTGGTGGATGCCTGCCGGTACATTGTGCGTGGCTGCGGCATGTCGGTGTCGCTCGCTACGCGCCCGATTCTGTTCATGCTTGTCCGCGCATTGGCCGAAGCGTGGCCCGCCGACGTTCCGCGGGAAACGCTGATCGCCCGGGCGTTCCGCTTGAAGCTCTCGGATGAATCCCATCGCGCCCGGCTTCGCGTTGAAATCGGCAGGCTACGTAAAGCACTCGAGCCGTTGGCCGGCGTCATCGCGACGGCACGCGGTTATGCCCTGCAATCACCGGTGTGTACGGAGGTGGTGACACTGGCGCCACCCGTCGAAGAAAAATTTGCCGCGGTGTTTGCCTGCCTCGCCGATGGTGAGTCGTGGTCGAGTTCCGCCCTGGCACTGGCGCTGGGCACCAGCCAGCGCACGGTGCAACGGGCGCTCGATACGCTGGCGGCAGAGGGCAAGGTGCAGTGGTTTGGCCGCGGTCGCGCGCGGCGCTGGATGACGCCGCCCGTGCCGGGATTCGCGACGACCTTGTTACTCCCGGCGCCGCTGCCCGGTGGCTAGGATGAACGCCACCACCCCCCCATTGAGGAATGTCAGATGAAACACGCAACTGCTGAAATCATTCGTGAATATGGTCCGTTTGCCGATGTCGACCATGTGTGCGGCGTCACCTGGGACGGCGAAAAAGTCTGGTTCGCAAGCAACACCAAAATCAACGCCCTGGACCCTGAAAGTGGCAAGGTACTGAACTCGATCGATGTCGCTGCCCATGCCGGAACCGCGTTTGACGGTGAGCATCTGTTCCAGATCGCCGAAGATCGTATCCAGAAAATCGACCCCCGCACCGGCCGCATCCTCTCGACGATTCCTGCCCCCGGCGCCGGCACCGATTCGGGCCTGACCTGGGCTGAAGGCACGTTGTGGGTGGGCCAGTACCGTGAACGCAAGATTCATCAGATCGACCCCGAGAACGGCAAGATCCTGCGCACCATCGAATCCAACCGTTTCGTCACCGGCGTGACCTGGGTGGACGGCGCGCTGTGGCACGGTACGTGGGAAGGCGATGAAAGCGAGCTACGCCGCATCGATCCGCAGTCGGGCGAGGTGCTGCAGAGCCTGAAAATGCCGGAAGGTGTCGGCGTGTCGGGGCTGGAGTCCGATGGCGGCGAGCGGTTGTTCTGCGGTGGCGGCGATAGCGGCCGGGTGAGGGTGGTGCGCCGGCCTGCCTGAGGTATCGATGTTGAATGTGCCGGCCCCTTCGCTGGCAAGCCAGCTCCTACAAGGTTATTTGTCGCTTCCGGCATCGATCCCTGTAGGAGCGGGCTTGCCCGCGAAGGCGGCGTGTCAGGCACCATCAATGTTGGATGTACAACCCCTTTCGAACCGCGCTGCGGGCTTAGTTTTTTTCCGTCCTGCCGTGTTTTCTGCTGGTCAAAATCGGTCTAAAAGCCCGGTTGGCAATTGTGTCTGTTTTGCTATCCTCAAACCTGTAGGTGAAGACGCAGACTGATGCGCAAAAGGATAGCAAGGAGACGTGGGGCGCGTTCCGAAGGGTACACGGTTAGAAAGATCCCCGCGCTGGGATCCAGCCCTTATGCCGTGTGAAGCAGAAGAGTTCCATTACAGTTTCATGACTCTTTTGTGGGAGGCCTGATAAACCTTGTAAGCCGGAGACCAGCACCGGCCACCTACTTATACTCACCCGCGAAGCCCGCCCATTGCGGGCTTTTTAATGCCCGCAAGGTGGGTCTGGTCAGCGGCTCACGGCGCACCGAACAGCATTGTCCAGTAGACGCCTTCGTCGCTGCGCGCGTTGGCGGCGTACGCGGCACCGACCTGGGTGAACATCGGGTTCATCAGGTTGGCGCAATGCCCGGGGCTGGCGAGCCATCCGGCCATGGCCTTGCCGGGCGAACCTTGCCCGGCGGCGATGTTTTCGCCGATCTGCCGGCCACGGTAACCGGCGGCTCTGGCGCGGTCTGCCGGCATGTCACCGTCGGGGTCCTGATGCGCGAAATAATTGCCGTAGGCCATGTCCTTGCTGTGGCCTTGTGCAGCAGAGCCCAGGGCTGCACTCCAGGACAGCGGCCGTGCGGCGGCAAAACGCTGGCGACCGCACAGGCGCGGCTTGGCCCGGGCCGCGTTGACTTGAGCCAGCAACGCCTGGCCGGCGCTGCGTGGGTCACCGATTTGCCCGTCGAGCACCGGCCGCGCCAGCACCACTTGCCACTCGCTCCCGGCGCGGCTGACGCCGATGTCGGCGTATTGGTTGTCGAGCAGTGCGGCGCAATGCTCGTCCTGGAACAGGTCGAACGCTTCTTCGGCATCCCGTGCACCTACCACGCGGATCGACCGCACCATTGTTGCCTGATAGCCGGAAGCCTTTAACCGGTCCCGCAACCCACCGCCATAGCCAACGGGCAGGGCCAGGTTCGACTTGAGCGTCAGGGGTGATAATCGTTGCGCGGGCCGCCGGTCGCAGCGTTGCGGATGGGCGCGATAGTCGTTGATGGCGTCTACCAGTTGCCGCTGCCCATCGGCGTGGGCGGGGCTGGCAAAAACGGGGAGCAGGGGAAACAGGCACAGCGAAGAAAAGCGCAAGGCAACGACAGTTTGGCGCATGGGACGGACAACTCTGATGAGATGACAACGAAGAAAAGTGGGGAAAAGCGCTGGGCTATGACTGGCGCCTCGAAACAAGGTTCACGCGGGGCACGCGTCTATTTGCGGGCGAAGTCACGAGTCCGACGAAGGGTGTCGGCAGGTCTGGATGATGGCGTTTTCGCACGACACAAGGATCAATCCATGGGTTTAAGCGAACTAGCCTCTGTCGCGACTTCCGGGGTTTCGGGCGGACGCAGCTTGAAGCGGCAGACATGCCCGCCGCGCACCATGCATTCACTGTGCTCGACTTCACCGCCACCCAACGCGCCGATCAAGGCCAGGTCCAGTTCACAGACCACCGGATGGGCAGCGGCCAGGCGGTGGAACACGCAGTTATGCGCGACGATTTCCGGGGTGCCGGCTGAGCGGAAAAATACCTCGGCTTCGTAGCCCGCCTGGTTCATGTGCTGGACGATCCTGGCTTCGTCAACGACCTGTTGTTCACGGTCCAAAGCCAGTTTTCGCCCCATGCTGCGCATCAGTGAAGTCAGGGCTTCAGGGCCGATGATGCCCGCCACTTCATCAATCAATACGCTGGCCAGTAGCTGATAGTGGCGAGGGAACTGCTCCCGCGCGTGGTCGGTGAGCCGATACAGCTGCTCCGGACGACGTCCCGTCGGACGGGTGTCGCCGCGCAGCACCAAGCCGTCACGCTCCAGCGCCGCCAGATGCTGGCGGATTGCCGTGCGCGTGACGGCCAGATGTTCAGCCAACTCGTCAATGCTCATGCCGCCCGCATGATGCAGCAGCGCATTGAGCAGGTCCTGTTGTGTTCGGCCCAGTCCTTCCAGCATGGTTTGCCCTCGCGCGGTATCAGAACTTGTCCGGGAATTGCTTGACCAGCGCGCCGGTCAACGCGTCGGCCAGCGCCAGGATGTGCGTGCGCATCATCGCCCAGGTGCGGGCTTCACCAGCGTAATCGTGTGCGGCAAATTCATCGATCTGGGCAATGTGATGACCGCCATGGGCCGACAACATCGTTACCAGTGTTGCCTCGGGCAGATTGGGGTTGGCCGTGGCCAGAAACACCGCAATGGCCTTGGCATTGCTGGTCAACTCGGTGACCGCAGCCTGCTTGCCCTTGGCGTCTTTCGCGACGGTGGCATCGCTGTAGTGTTTCACCGCGCCCCAATGACCGGCAAGCAGCTTGAGCAGCTGATCCGCCGCCGGTTGGCCGTAGAGCGGGGCGATACTGTTGGCGATTTTGGTTGCGTTGTCGACGACTTGATCCGCCGCGACTTTGGCTTGCTTTTTGTCGGCGGATTGATTGGCCAGCGCGTAGTTTCTGATCCAGAAAATGTGTTCGACCCAAAGGTCGCGCAGGGCCAGGCGCGTGGTCAGCGCGGGGCTATCGGCGGAGGCGGGAGAAGCGGGGGGAGTCTGGCTCCAGACCGGTTGCGCACAGAAAGCCAGCAGGATCAGGGCCAAGGTTTTGATATTCATCGTTGAAAACCTGTAGATGTTGAACCCGATTAACTGGGTAGAGCCGCTGTAGCAAACAAAAAATCATACAGTTGAAAATTATAATCATCAGAAGGCGAATTTTTAGGATATAGAGTCAGCAGATAACGAACTCTGCAGCTTGTCGGTTTCGACATGAGAGGGAGCGAATTTTGGGGGTGAGAAGTATGACGATGAACCGGTCAGGAAAGGTTGCCAGAAAGTGAAAGTATATCCGAAAGACAATACAGTTTTACTGACGGGCAATACGCGGGGTGGTCAGAGGAAATAGGCCTGATTATCTTTATTTCAATTAGGCGTTTAAGGCCTCCAGAGGTCAGATTAGCCAATAGCCAAGCTTTGTACTGCGGAATATACATTTTTAACTGACGCTCTATTTCCTTGGCAATACTAGTGCTATAAAATTTTTGATTGCCGATGAATAACGGTTTAGTATTGTCTTTAACCTCGAAGCGTCGTCTTAAAATATAGGCGTTAGTGTCAAGTTTGGTGGCGAGCTCATAGTGGGTAAAATGGTCTTTGCGCCATTCCATGAGTAGCTTAAGGGCTGCGTCCGGGTCCGTGAAAGAATTGGTTTTAGCATTGTATTGTGATGTAAGTTGTGGGATGGCATTTGACTGAATAAGCTGAATGACTGTTTTTCTTTTAATGTGTATTAGTGAGGCCAACTCCCAAATGGTGTGTTTTTTTCTTGCGCGCAAGATCTTCAAATCATCGTGGCGAGATTCTATGGATTTTTTTATGTCCGGTGTAATTTGTTCTCGGTAATAAAGATAGGGGAAGTTTTCGTTCGGCGGCATAATGTTGTTTTTGATGAGGATTGACTTGATGGCATTGCCGGTTATTCCAAACTCTCTGGACAAAGCCGGGGTTGTGGTGAATTTTTTAGCAAATAATTTAAGACAATCTTTGTGTATGAATTTTGCGCGAGATTTTCCTCGAGTAATTTTTCCTAGGATAATCTCTCCTGGAATGAATCCATTTGAAACAAGTTCCTCGACTTGGTGTGGTAAAACCCCCCAGTTAGATTGGATTTTATGTAACGATTCATAGTCTTTGCGTGTATATCCGGTAGGAGTTTCTCCTCTAGTTCGTTCTTGTTTAAATTTTTTTATAGTCTCACACATTTGATCCTTGTTGTAAAAAATTCTGTTGGCGATACATATTTTTTGAAATGAATGATTTTTTATAATGGCTCGTGTGGTTTCAAGTGCGCCGACAGTGCCGAATGAGGATTTTAATTCGGCAAAGCTGAATGCGAGAGGTTTGCAGCAGTTCTGCACAGTGCAATTGTGCGATTGGAGTGAATTATTTTTCAAATAATCCAATGCTGTGCTACTGATCCATTGATCATGGCTCCGAATCCATGAACTTAGCAATGTTTGTGTCGGGAAGTTCGGATGGCTGTTGGTTAGGTTCGTAAGGTAAGAGATAAAAAACTTTTTATCCTCTTTGCCTATATTCACCGCCGCGCTGATTACGCAGTTAGTGTCGGGATCGGAAAGAAGTTTGTATTGCATGCAATCAAGAGCGGCGAACGTTCGGGTGATTGCATCTTGGTTAAGATTAAGAAATAGTTCTAATAATTCTATCGTGGCTGTGTCTTGGGTGGGCGTGGCTAACGCGTTGCGTAGGTCAAATTGACATTTGCAAAACGGTCCATTGGTATATGACCATTGATAGAGCCTATCACATGAGGGGCAGTTGCTCAGGTAAAAGAGATGATGGTAGGGGCATACAGCCACATAGTCGATATCTTGGATAAATCGCCAGTAACCTTCTGTTAAGCAGGCCGGACAAAATCGGGAGTGATGCCGACATTTTCTGAAAGGGATCTCAATTTTTGCTATTATGGTGTTACGCAAGCCTGTCGCTAAAGGAGATGATCGCTTGTAAAATACGCTTTGAGAGGCAAATGGATTTTCATCATTTTTCAAAAAAAAATCGCTAATGACTTCTCCTTCGAACAAGTTTTTAAAGCTTATAAAAGCATCTACTCCAAGAGCGCGCGAAAAGCTCCTGACGTTGGTATATCCATTAAGGAAAGCCGTCCGTGAAACCAGGCTAGACGGACTTTCATGTGGGTAGGGCCTAGGCCAAAAAGCTAATTCATGCATCTTTCAGTTGCTCCATAAGTTCTTGAATTGTTCCAGCTGATACTTCAAAGGGATTTGTGTAGGGTTCGATCCCGTCGTTTAGTAGTCGCGCCGCCGTTGCACAATCCGAAACTGTGACTTCGTCGCCTTCACGGGTTAATACGATGTGCATAATTTCATAAAGTAGTGTTCGTAAAGACCGCATATTCCCAAGTGTGTGCAAATAGAACGCACATGAAATTTTGCTATCGGTAATGTGTAACGGTTTAGAGAAGTTTCCGATTCTGCTCATTTCAGTATTCAATTTGAGCAATACCGCCATGAAAATTGAATCGTACTTCAAGTTGCTCAGTCTGGCGCGATATGGATAGCGACCAGCCAGTTCTTCGTGCTTGTCTATCAGTGACTCTGTGCTGGTTTTTCCTGATAGAATAATCGGGATAGCAGTGCTGTTAGCCACGTATTTTATCCACTTGCATACATTCTGCCATGTCTTTACAGCACTTGGATTCAGCAGGTCGTGCACTTCGTCGATAATAATGAGTTTGGTTTCACATGTTTTCAGCAAACGGAAAAGCCGATTTTGTAATGTGGCGAGTTTGGCTACAGGAGGGTCGTCTCCAAGCGCCTTGAGCATTTCGGTGCACAAGTCTATAATTGAGTACGTGGCTGGTACAGGACAATCAAAGGCGAGAACTTGTTTGAATTGCCCACTTTCAAGTAAGACTGTGCGCTGTCCACCGACCATATTGATTAGCTGCGTACAGGCAGTACTTTTCCCCGTTCCTGGGTTACCCAATAAGAGTGCGCAGCAGGGTTCCTTTCTCAACCGCGTGGCTTCCATGCCGTGAAGCAATTTTTCGATGGCCGCCGCATATTGAGGGTGCATAATTATAGTATTTGAGAACTCGATCATTTTCGATTCCATGGCAATGGATAGTGGCATGAGATTAACTCCTGATCACGTAGGTAGGCAGATTCTGTAAGGGAAGGTTGGCGGAATCGGTCGGTAACTTGGCTGACGTGGGTGCGTTGTTTTTGCCTGTGGATCGCGAAGTATTCGATGAAAGGCCGAGTTTTTCCGCAGCCACCAACAGTCGTTTATTTTTCCGCAGATTATGGCGAGACTGAGGTGTTGAGTTGTGTTTAATTTCCCAAAGTTCGTTATAGATTTTTAACAGTGCTTGACATGCTGCGCTTTCATCGAACTTGATTTTGTGGTCTTTGAGTTCATCCAAAACAAGCTGATGCGCGTACATGGTTAACTTGTTTTGGTAGGGGGCTGTTGCCACTGCTTCAACTAGTTCAGTGGGTTTATCCGGGTGACAAACCCACACACGTGAGAGGTCGGTAATGTCTATGTAGACTCTAGCTTTTCGGCTCTTGCCTAGTGCGGCTGCAATCGCGGGCAGGGTGGGACTGGTCCATGAGAGAGATTTGTGTGTAACCCTCCCGCCGTTTACTCTTTTGTATACAATCTGCCGACATACGCTCTTCAGTGCGTCTTGGGTGTAACGTTCCGGTGGTAGCTGATCTAATGTCTCTGTCAGCCACGCTTGATGCGGTGATGTATGAATGGATTGGTGGTACTCATGGTGATAAACTTCATGGATGAACCTATCAAAAATCTCATTCAGCTTGCTCATCTGTATGCAGGCGCCATCTTCGGCCTTGTAATGTTTGCCAATGACGGGGTTTGATCCGGTAGAACCTTCCATTGCGTGGATGAGTTGACTGTTAAGCGTACCAAAAAAGCGTTCAATAATTGCTTTGGCATTCGGCGTGCGGGGTGGTGCATAATGTATTTTTATACAAAGCAGATCACCAATATTTTTAACCGTTTCATTAGCTGCTTCTGCACCATTATCAACGGTAATTTCGACCGGGCGACCACCGAAGTATTCGGGGTTTTCAGCCGACAATGCCATCCGTAGCGACTTCATGAATTTTTCGGCGCAAGGAGGGGTCAGGGAAAGTTCGTATCCGATGACATAGCGCGTGGAGGTTTCAATCAGCAAGTGTAACCATGGCCGCCCAAGCACTCGTCCCTTTTCATCAACCACGATAATATCCATCTCGTGTGAATCTCCTTCGACGAGTCTTAGTAAGAGTCGCGAAATTTTTTGTTTCCTGCTGTAGTTGTTGACCCTTTGCGCCTCCTGTTTTCCGAGTTGTTGCACATCTTTATAATATTGACTGATGCGATTGATCTCCCGAGTCACGGTGGAGAGCGAAGGGGTGCTGATCTTAATTGCAGAGTAGCTGCTGCGGTCCGAATTTTCGTTATCAATGTGCCCCTTAATTAGCTTGTGAAGGGTTTTGATCGTAGGATGCTTGGGTTGTAAATAAAACTTATAAATAAACGTTGAGATAATGTCACGTGTTTCATTGTTGAGTTGCTTGCCGCGAGGGAGAGTGCTTTTTCGTTTGATCAGCGAAAATGGATTGAAATTTGACTCGCGGTAAGTCCTTGACCATGAGTAAACGCTGGTGTAGCAGGGGGCCTTGTCGTCCCCATGGCATTTCGCTAACCGCTCTAATTCTGCCTCAACGGCATCATGAGGCAGAGAACCTTGAAAGCGTTCCGTCAGTTCTCGAATATAGTATACTTTACGTAGATACTTTTTCTTCTGGGCCTGGGGCATAGTGTGTAAGATAGCCTCGTACGATGAATCAATTGTTGCGATTGCGTGCAGGCGCACTTCTCCTTTTAGTAGAAGGTTATTAAGCAAATACGGCGTGAAGAATAGTATTTGTTTGTATTGGGTCGAGCGCATTGTAATCCGAGTGTCTTCTGTTGAAACCACCTCGTAAATTTTCCCGTAAATGTTGTATTGACTACCGGGCTTGATTGTCTTGATGTTGTCCATAGATGGCAGTCCATAGTTGGGGCATAATACTATAACCATGGCGTCGCATTATTTTAATGCAGTATAAAGTTTCACTAAATTTGTCGGGAACCTCTGCAGTGGGTTTGGGTTGTGTGCTCAGTTATTACTATCCTGATTAAGTTATGCATCTTGTCTATGCAAGTACTAAGGGGCGTGCCCGTCGGCACTGTCAGGCGGACGGGCTCTGGTTAATGGCGCGTTGGCTGGAATGTTGAATTTATCGCCACCTCGGGTACGGCGGCTATACATAAATTTGGAGTGGCGACATTCCTATAGATGTTGGGAGAGGAAAGCGATTGATTTAGGGATACCAAGCTTGGCCAGGCAGGGTTGTGTTTTTCATGTTTCACCTCACTGTAAAGCGGGGTGTGCAAGTTCAGCATGGTAGTGAGATCACAATTCAGTTTTTGTTGAAAAATGGCAGCACACACCGCTCTCATTGAGGGCGATGGATTGTGCGCGAGCAATAGAGAGATTGTCAGTGGTCCGTTCCATGTGCTAAGGCATTGCATGAGTTGACGCTGCTCAAAAGCAGTGACCTGATGAGATCGCGAATACAGGAGCCCGAGATTGTCCAGAGTTTCGTCAGTGGGGAAGTCGGAAAGGACGAAAACTTCAAATCCGTAACCTAACGCGCTCGCTGTAGCTGCAAAACTATCTAAAGTGCGCTGATAAGAACTGGTCTGATCCGAATACCCTCCTTTTATCTCGATAAAATAACTGCGGTCGTCGCGTTGGATAAAAAAATCAGGTGTATACGTATAAGGTTTGTTGCCGTAATTATAAGTGTGGCTGACTGGCTGGATGTAATACTGAATGACTGCAGGTAGATATTCCAGGATCAAACACATATCGGCTTCATTGTGACTTTCGCAGATAAGCTGGGTGTGATTTTTTCGCGATGGAAAATAGACTAGAGACTTTCCATAGCGGTTTTTACGCACGTCGCGCGCCGGTGAAAAATGTGACGGAACCCAGTTTTTATCCAGCATGATGGTAGCCCTTTAGCCTAGTTGTCATACGCTAACCTCAATGACGGGCAGCGTATGGGGAGTGCGAACTTGACAAGGATTAGGTCGAACTCCTCGACTCGCTTGAGTGGTTTTTTTGAAAGTATCTAACTCCTGTGTTGATCGCGAGCATTGTGTGTCTCGGAACGAAACGAGTTCACGGGGCACATTGATGACCTCATACAGCCGGCCGTCGTCCATCCGGTACGTCCGCCGACCCCAAGCGGCGGCACGCTAACCGCCTCCACAGGTCCCCTGCTGGATCAGTGAGCGCCGGTTCAGCGGCAGGCTCGGATCGGTACTCAGCTCGCCCCGCAACAGCCAGTGGTTCTGGCCCGCAAGCTCGGAGGGTGAGCACTGCTGAGCAATTCACTCAGGGTGAAAGACTTTTTGTAGCAGGACAGGAAATCCAGCAGATACGCTTGCTCCAAATCGTTAACGCCGAAGCCGTGAAAGTACCGGTACCGCAGGTTGGTGAAGACATGGAGGCATGAGCTGTTGCTTGTCGGCGCGACGCCACTCGATTTGCCATGCCTGACACTGCACTTTTACTGTGTAGAACTATGCGGTCGCGGCATCGAACCGCATGGTTTCTCTCAACGACTTTGTGAACTATTCGCTCATCAGATTTTAGGGGGGGGCGGCGCCAGTTGTACGGCTGGAAAGGGGTGGCCCAGATAGAGCGCCTCGCTGTTGGGTACCTGACCGGTGCGAACTCGCCTTGTCGAGCGACGGAACGGGAAAATATCAGGCTCGGAAATTTGGCCCTTCGGCGCGTGAGGATGGTGGGCGGCACTTGGTTGTCCCGCAACGCTCGGCTCATGATCAACAGCCTGGCTCCGAGGGATCTCGCGCGAATACATGTAAGTAAAGGCTTGCGCGCGAGATAGGTGCATAGCCGGAGTCTGGTGGTAATCAGACAACCAGCTTTTGAACAACTTGCGCAGTTTTTTCAGGCCTATGGGCGGAGGTGCCGCATCGCCAAACTTCAGATGCAACCTTTCAATAAAGGTATGGTGCAGCACTCTAAAAAAACGCTCTGCATGCGCTACGACTGAAGGATCCCAAGGCTCGGAGATTTGCACTTCTGAGTCTGTATGATGCAGTGCTTGTCTGACGGCCTGGCCACCGGCCACTTCTGAGATGACGTAGCACGGCTTGCTCTGCTCACCGAGTTTCGCGCTTCGCAAGGACGAATCGAGAGCTCGCAACGTCGAACGATGTCCCGGCCGCTGGTGACTGATCCTCCATCCCGTCACATACTCAGAATTGATGTGAAATGCGATGGTGAGGTAAACCGGGGCATTCCTTTTCCCCTTGAGAGACAGCTGACAGGCATCGCATTCGATCACATTGGCGATGATGTATGTACGGCGATTTTTGGTGAAATAGTTGAACGTATTCATGACAACCTCCGCTAGTTGCGACGTTCCCCACGAATGTCGCGAATAAGCCGATACAACTTGGTGTAAGAGGGGCTCGTCAGTTGGACGTCGAGGGGGCGCGTTTGATTGAGGCGCTTGATGTTCACAGCAATGATGCCGGCCAGCGTCCTGAAAGTCGGAAGCGCCGGATGCCACGCGTTTGTCCTCGCGCAGTGCCTTGCGAACTCTTGTATCGCTTTCGCTTGGTGATCGACCTTGCTACGTTTTGGATGCGCGCGCGCCGTCACATCCGCTTCTCCGGCGTTGCGCCGAGGCAGTAAGGTGCTGGCTAACCCTGCAGGGATAGCGTGGAGCGTGCGGCGTAGCGCTGTACGAGTGCAACACAAGGTCACCTTAGATTCGAGAAAGCCCGTTGGACGCAGCCAAACACTGCCGTCTCGAATGGCGATGACCTCAAAATCGGTCCCGCCGTACCGATAACGTTGTGGAGCGCACGCGAAGATCGACACCGCCCCAGTGACTTTTTCCAGCATCGCGTCCAAGGCTCTGAGAGTCGCCTGGTGGAGAGTTACCCCGTAAAAGAGTCGAAAGGCTAAAACGCGCCTTGACCGGATATCCAGCGCGATTGCCACATAACACGGTACATACGGGCCAGCATCACTATGAATTACGCTCAAATCCATGAGCGTGGTTTCGATTTTGATTGCTGCTGAGGCAAGAAAAACAACGCGCTTGTCTGCGCTTATCCTCCAGTCACCATCAACTGGATGGGAAAGGTACGTTTCCAAGTACGAAGCGGGTAGCGCGGGGAAAGCGGAACGCGACACATTTCTCGGCGACGCGCCTTCATGTTGGCGGCGCCGATGATTCAGGGAGTGGCAGCGTCTACTCTGTTCAAACTGTACCCACAGTACAGTGGGGTCGGTAGGGGGGCGCTGTAGGTTGTCATACAACCGATGCTTGGCTTGGTGTGATCGCGAAGTGCTCATGACTGTTCTCCGATTCGAATGGGGGAAAACCGCCTCCTTGTGGCTGATACTGGCCATTATCGAACTGTTTTTTTTTTACATTCAAAGGCGGTCTTTGCCCAAAAAATGCGAAATTATCGCCTGTCAACGGCGCACTAGAAGCTTCTATTATTTTTTCATTAGTTCAGATGGTTGGGTTATAAATGTGTTGACACTTCTTTCTATATAGATTTCGAATTTACTCAATGCAGAATTGTTTTAATGAAAACCTTCATTAGGGTGTTGTAATAAAACATCCTCGCCGCTGAGTCAGCCAACATGCCTGCCCGTCACAACCAGGCTGCGCGTAAAAAGACCTGTACTCCGAAACAAAATATCCATCGTATCCAGGCCATCGTCTTCACCAATCAATGGATCATGGCGGCCAAGATTGCGCGGAATGATGTTGCGCTTAAACAATGGTGTGAGAATTTTGAGCGTGAGGATTATGGGCGTCTGGTCGATCCGCTCAGCAGAAAATATGCGGGTTATCTGCGGGGTGTGATGGTCGAGGGGTATTTGCGTCTGCTTTTGTGCAAACGTTTCTTTATCCTAATAATGGTGTTGATCAACCCGTTATGGGGGGTACTGCGGTGCTTGGATAGAGCGGCTCGCGAGTTAGACCAGCTTGCACAAGACGATGCGATTGATTCGGATCCGCGCCTGCGGCGTAAGTTGGAGAACAAGGTTTTCCATCCGCTGGATAGGCTGGCCTTTCACATACGGGAAGGTAAGTTTCCCGAGACCGGGCACCCGCTAAAATCCTTGTCGCCATATACCAATGGCGACTGGCGTTGTTTTTCGATTTTGCTTGCTGTCCATGCCAGCCGCTCACCGCGTTTCCAGACACAGCGGGACTGGCTGAGTCGGCGCTTTACGTTGGCGTTTATGCTGATCTGTCTGCAGCCGGGGCTGATGGGGACCACTCGCCTGATGTTTCAGGTTGTAGACCACCTGATTCACCGAGGTGTTCTTGTCTCCGTTTGGGCTTGGCCCCGCAGCTTGAGCCTGTTCAAACACCGGTTGAAACAACTGCGTGATCAGGTGCGCAAACTGCAGTATCGCTATGGCATTAGCCAGGATGATGCGATTAAGGTCACTCACGCGACATTCATTGATTGGAACCCTGAGCGGGTTATTGTCACCGATCCAATGCAAACTTCGTCCAGTGCTACGCCAATCCGCCTATCAGCAGTCGACCGGATTTTGAAGCGTGACCGTCGGCGCAGAGGCAACCATCATTTTTGGGTATTGCCGGGGTTACCAGCGGAGCCAATGGTCGCGCAGCTAGCGTGTTTTTTTCCCTTAAATCAGCAGCAGTCCGAGTCCCGTCAGCCGCGGAGAATGGGTACATCCGAGGGCGTTTCTCCCCAGAAGCCATCAGGCCGACACGACTCGACGGCGACGCCATCGATACAGGCCTTTAGCGACAAAACTTGATGATCAATCAGTACCTGAAGTCTGGCATGTTGAACTCACTCCCACCGTCGAGCCCAATGTGAAAGCGCGGTGCCGATAAACAGGGCAACTTAGACGGTGGGGGGGACCGGGTGCAGTAGGGTTTGCAAGGTCTCAAGTTGCCGGGCCTGGTCGCGTAATCGCCGGCGATCTTCGCGGTGCCGAAACAGGTACGGTTTGATTCGCTCGCGCAACATGGCTTGTTCAGTAAGTAATTGCTGAACCCGTGCATTCAGCGTGTCGTTGGCAAGCTGACCATCGTGAACGGATTTGGCCTGTAGCCGGAGCTGTTCCTGATGACCGCGGTTTTCATTCAGCAGCCGTTCGTGATCTCGGTACACGGCGAGCAACTCCTCCTGCTTGACCAGTTGCGCATTCTGCAATGTCCGCAGCTCTTGGCGTAATTGCTGGATTTGCTCGTCATGTCGACGCAGTTCCTGCCCCCGCTGCGCAAATTGTTCCTGCCGGTAATGCTCAAGCGCTTCGCGCGCGTGTTGATGTTTTTCTTCCAGCGATTGCAATTGGGTCGCACGTTCTTCAAGCAGTTGTTGCTGGCCCGCCACCACTTGGCGCAGTCCTTGGCGGTCCCCCTCACTGTCCTGGAGCTGCTTGCACAGTTCCCGTTCGCACTGACGTTGTTGCTCCAAATCGCTTCTCAGCTGGGTGATGGTCGACAAGGATTGCTCTAGGCGTTCGCGCAGCTGCGTACGTTCTTGCGCAAAACTCAGCTGTTGTCGGTCGAGTTGCCCGCGCTCCTCCTTGACCGCGCTCTGCGCATTCTGGTTCAGGCGCTGGGCTAAACTGGCTACGAACGACAGAATTTCGTCATCGACAGCGGGCGGCAGGGTTTTCTCAGGGACGCTGTTGAGCTCCTTCAGGTAGCGCTGGATCGTACTCTTTGATCCGGTATTGCCCAGCTCGACGCGGACCAGGTCGATGCTCGGATGCAGCCCACGCCCGAGCAGGGCGTCACGCGCCGCGTGCACCAGGGCTTTGTTGATACCGCCACGGGCCATGTCGAAGCTCCTGTGGGATTTCAGATCTTTGCAGTATGGCGCATGCAAGGTCACTTGCCTGGTTCTCGATCGAGATCGGCAACCTATTTGAGCTAGGTTGAGACCACGTCAGCGAAGAGGAGGGGTTGAGCATGAGTACGGCCGCCGAGCGTTACCTGCTAGCGGCGAGACGGGAAAGCACCACACGGCGTTACCAACAGGCCCTAGCGCATTATGAGGTGGGTTGGGGTGGGTTTCTTCCAGCATCGAGTGACAGCATTGTGCGTTACCTGGCTGAGCACGCCGACGCCCTGTCAATCAGCACTTTGCGCGGTCACCTGGCGGCGCTGGCGCGTTGGCATCTGAATCATGGCTTTGTCGACCCGACCAAAGCGCCGCAGGTGCGGGACGTGATGCGCGGTATTCAGGCCTTGCATCCACGGCCAGTCAGTCAGGCCGAACCCTTGCAGGTTCTCGAGTTGGAGCGGTGCGTGACAGCGCTGCAGTTGGAGCAAACGTCACCGCACCTCTCCGTGCGTTTGCGCGCCGGCCGCGACCGGGCCTTGCTCTTGCTGGGTTTCTGGCGCGCCTTTCGCAGCGACGACTTGTGCCGCCTGCGCATTGAAACCAATCAACTTGTGCCCGGCGAAGGGCTGACCCTGTTTCTCGCCAGCAGCAAATCCGACCGTGAGCACCAGGGCCGCAGCGTCAGTGTGCCAGCGTTAAAACGCCTGTGCCCGGTGCAGGCGTACGAGGAGTGGCTGGCACTCAGTCAATTGCAGCGGGGGCCGGTGTTTTGTGGCATCGATCGCTGGGGCCATCTCTCGCCTGAGGCGCTGCACCCGTACAGCGTGGCACGGGTATTACGCCGGGCCTTGACCCGCGGTGGGGTCGCCGGCGAGCGCTACAGCGGCCACTCGCTACGTCGCGGGTTTGCCACCTGGGCCACGCGCAATCAATGGAGTACGAAAGCCCTGATGGAGTATGTCGGCTGGCGCGATGTGCACAGTGCGCTGCGCTACGTGGAGGCCGACGCGCCGTTCGGTGACTGGCTCCGGCAGCCGAGTGAGTCAAAATGACTGCGCGAGCGACGATTTCGTACTGGGCTATGGCCTACGTTATTACAGCTGTACAACCTAGCCAACTCAGCCTTGAAGTGAGCGATTCCACAGGTATGAGAAACCCAGATTCTCAAACGTCATGGCGTTTTTTTGGACGATAGCCATGATTGACGGTACGCCTGGGTGAAGCGTGGCCACTCTGATCAACGCGAGTGGTACCTTTGGAGCAACGAGCGTCGATCGGGAAAAGTCCAAAGCGGTCCGCTCATGTCTCAATGCGTGTCGGGAGTAGACGTTCGTGACCCACTTCGAGAGCCGTAATGAAAGGTAAGCGCAAAGTCAAAACGGAAAAATGGCAGGTCGCTGAGCATTTCAGAGCCGCGGCGCAGGCGGCGCTCAGGGCGCGCTCGGCACGTGCGAATCGATTCTTGGACGCTGTCCTGTTGGCAGGTAGAGACTTGGAACCGGTTGGATGGCTGGCGGGAACGGGCCCACGACTTCCGCCCGATTTCAGCAGGGCAGGCGGCCAGTAAAAGTTAGTCCCAGGTACTGGTAACGTAGCGTCCTCCATCGCAGGGGGCGTTGCGCTTCGCCCAATTGAGTAGGCAGCAGTCGCTTAGTGACTTGTTGCTGCGCAAGTTGAACGCAGAGTTGGTGGTGATGTCGAGACTGCGCACACAGTGCAAACATCCTGTATCAGCGCCTTTTTAATGACGCCGCTGGCCATGGTCCATCTCCCGACATTTGCGTGCTGTGTCACGCGTCATGTAATTGCTGGCTATGAAACCCTCCATAGGCTGTTGTATCGCCGGTGTCTGTTGGTGCGGGGTAACTCGGGGTTATCCCGGGTCAGGCGCTTTTTTTTGGCATTTTTGCGCCAAACACCTTTACACCAACCACCCGCCAACCCGCGGGAGGACCGAGTTCGGCCGGGGGCTGCCGGCCGTAAGCCTCACGTTTAGCGTAGTTCGGTTTGGCCGGTGGACGGCGGCGGGGGCTCGCTGACCGCGGGCCGTAAGCGCCGAAGGGGCGCTGACGGAGAGGGGCCGAGGAGCAGCGGCCCAGAGGGACGCCGACGTGTCCGTGCTCACCGACACTGGTGCACCGCCGGCGGGTCAACGCGTCGGACACGGGCCCCAGGAGGTTGGTAGCGGGCGAAGCCGGTGATCGGGAGTTATAGCGCGAGGCCCGCCGAGCGGTGTATTGGGGGAGCGGCACGCGAACTATGCATGCCGTGTCCATCACGCGGCTGAGGTGATGGCACGGGGGCAGTGTCGAGGTCCTGCTGACCGTCAGTCACCCGTTCACCCCTTCACCTGCCTGCTATCGTCACCGCCGACAACCCTCAAGGCCCCTGCTTGCCGGGAGCGCGATGGGTGGACTAGCCATGCAGGGGCCCTGTCACTTCTTCTTGCGCCGCGTTGCGCACCCGCTCCGGTGACGATCGCAACAGGTCTTTCGGACGCTGGCCGCCCAACCAGTGATTGCTTGAGGCGAACCAGAACGCCAGGCCCCAGGCATCCTTTTGTGGGCTCAGAACTTTGACGACGGCACCGAATTCGGCGGTGGGCTGCCATGGCGTTGCGTCGCCAAACGCGAACACTGGAAAGTACGCCTGGTGTCGGTCGTTCACACTGATCAGGCGGCCGTTGTGCAGCCACGCCCGGAGGCCTGCCGCGAGCGCTGCCGGCTCAAGCCCGGTGAGTTGCGACAAACCCGCGGCCGTGACCCAATCGCCGTCTTGCAGGATCATCCGGCGCGCCTCTGCCAACATGGCCGCCTCCCTGAACAAGGTGTGCGGGTTCAGGGTGCCGGGCGAGTTGCGGCCTGAGGCTGGCTCCTCGGAATCGGCGGATATTGGCAGCGCGCCGAGAAACACCCGGTTCAAGACCTCGAGGCAATCGAGGTAGACCTCTGTGGCGTGTCCGCTCAGGGCGGGCAATGCGATGTGCAGGTGGCTTGCGCCCTCCTGCTCAGGCGTCGACGCGTGTCCGTCGGCATTGCGGTAGACCTCGATGTTCTTTACCGACATGCTGCCTCCGAGTAACCCGGCGATGAAGTTTATCGATCGTCTCAAACGCTAGGCGTTTTGCCGAGACGGTGGCGTAGGCACGGACGCAAAGTGGGCCAGGGCCAACACCGCGCCTGCGTGGTCGGCGTCCCGCTGACCCTGACGTTCTTAGGGGGGCGGTACGGCCCCGAATCCTGGCGTTACGACCTGAGGGTATTACCGGGCCGGCGAGTTGCCCCGCTGTTGGTTTGCGCTCGACGGTAGGACAGGGTTCCGTGATGTTACTGCTTCTCCGACGGTCACGACGGCCTTTTTGTCTGGAGCCGACCGACGCCGCTTGTGACCGATCGGGGCGCACCTGTCCGCTGAGGTGTTTGAGTTGCTTCGACAGCGCGTTGGTCCGGGCGCTGGTCGCCGTCCATCCAATTTGTCGTCTTGGCCCCCTGTCGATTGACGACTGTGCCGGTGCCACGGGCGATCCGCCAGTGGGGAGATGTTGGGCCGACCTGGCGCAGGGGCAGGCACTGTTTTTTTGCGCGAGGAGCGGCGAAAAATATGTGCAGGGAGTGCGCCTTACGCATATTGCGCGCTGGCCGGAAAGCCGCACAGTAGCTGAGCGGCGCTTATAAAAAGATGTGAAATAAAATGTGAAGGTGGTGGCGCTATCGGAGTGCGCGCAGTCGTTTCAACGCCACGACCGTTTGCTCCCTGGCGGGTTGTCCAACCGCTTTCGCGGTCACCCGCCCAACAGGCCAGCACTCACTGAGCGAATGCCTAGGTTTCTAGGCACAACGACAGATTTAACCCTGCAACGCCTAGAATCTCGGACGTTATTCAGCCCGTGAGCCAGGTGCCGCCAGCATCAGTGCTGCGGGGCATTCAAGCGCCGCGACGGTCGCGCCATGGCGTGCAACGGCTACGCTGAGTTAAAACCCAATCTGAGGCGTCGGCCATGCTTACCACCGATAGCAAAAGCCAGGCTCGCCGCCGGATGCGGCGTTTGCTGGTGTGGGTAACGCAAGGACAGGCGTTTGTCATCACCCGGCAGGGGGTAGCCGTTTGCTTGCTCGTCCCAGTCGAACTACAGGCGCAACCCCATTGAACAAGTGACCCCACCGGACTGAATCCGCCAAAGGGCTGTGCCTGTCTGGTTGCGCTTCCACATTGCTGCACGCCAGCCAACCTTAGGGCGGCCCATGTCATGCCAACCCCCAACCTTGAACAACTGCTCGCTCAAACCATTGAGGTCGTTATTCGCGCTGGCCAGCTCTTGATTGCCGAGTGGGCGAGGGATGATGGGCCGCAGGGGCACGGTGATAAGGCCGCGGTCGACGAAGCCATCGAACAGTTCTTACGCCCACGCCTGCTGCAACTTCTTCCTTGCGACTTCTGGGGAGAGGAAACAGGGCATCGACTGACCGGCCATCCCTGGTGCTGGGTCGTCGACCCAAACGACGGAACGGCGGACTTCCTCAAGGGGCTCAAAGGTTCAGCCCTTTCTATCGGTCTGTTACACAAACAAACGCCGGTATTAGGGGTGGTGTATGCACCTGTCACCGTTGAGGGAGTGCCCGATTGCATTGCCTGGGCTGAAGGGATCGCTGCGGTGAGCCGCAATGGGCAATCGGTGAGGTCACAGCTTTCCACCAAAGCGTTGGCAAGTGGCGAGTTCGTGATGGTCAGTGCGGCGGCGATCAATAAGCCTGAACTTAACCGTGAGCTCTGCCAGCCCAGTACTTTTGTGGCAATGCCTTCCATTGCCTACCGGCTCGCCAAAGTCGCTGCTGGGGAGGGGGTCTGTGGCCTCTCACTGTATCCCGTGTCGGCACATGACGTTGTTGCAGGCCATGCACTGTTGAGAGGCGCAGGCGGCGTTTTAGTTGATGAGCGAGGCGAAGTCATCACCTACAGCACGGAAGCCAATATGCATACGGTATCCAGACGCTGCTTCGGTGGTTCAGCCTCGGCGTGCCGCGCCTTGTTGGCGCGTGAATGGGATCTGATCTTCGTTTAATTCCCAGCAACCCGGTGCCCAGCCTATTAGCGCAACGGGCATTACTTGGGTCACTGCTTGAACTGCACAAAGTCCGTGAGCATCCGCGCGGCAACCTTTCGAAGGTAAGTGCTTTCTTGGCGAAAGGACGTTCCCTTCAAGCAGGTGTGTCGGGCGCAGGGGGAGTCAAACGGCGTTTGCGTGTCTGGTGTGGTGTCGATCAGTGCGCTGGCGGCCTCGGCTCTGCAGCGGATGAAGCCTGCCAACGTGCGCAAAACCTGGCGCCAATCGCGGCGACGGGTCTACCGAGCCCAATAAGAACGCCACCCAAGGTGAAAACTGCCGAGGGTTGAGTCCCTTCGAGACGCATGGGGGCTCAACAGGTGATGCCTTCCGCGGCCTGGATCAGCAGCTCCTCCACCAGTCGGGTGCCTGAGTAAGTGGAGAGCATCGCAAAGGGCACCTGTCCCATGAGACGCTTTTTGGGTTTAGAGAGCCAGCGTTTCGCCTTCTCGTGGCTCCCGAAGAGCGTCACCGCCAGGGCGATAATGTGAGCAAATCTGAACACGCGATTACTCTCGTGCAACGTGAGTCGCTGACGCGTTGCCAAGCGAACCTTGAGGGTTCTGAGCGGAATAATCTGATTGCGCTCGGAGGGGCCTATCGCGCCGATACCGCAAAGCGCCACGACGCTATCCGGTAAAAGACCGGCCTCGATTTGTTCGTGGATATCTTGATCGGACGCATTGGTGGAGATACGCAGGAGCAACGCCAACTGAATTCGGTAATCACGGTAAGCCACTTTATGCATCGTGTCAGCAATCATGGGGGAGGCACCTTCGGAAAGGGGATGGCGCAGGTCGAAACCCACCCCTGTGCGGTCTTTTGCGAACGTTTGCCTCTACGGCTTCTACGGAGTGTACTGCGTCGCTGAAATCACCATTGTGAACTCTCGACCAAGCGTGCGGAATCTGCACTTTTCCTTTTAGGCAGCATCTATCCTAGAGATTTTCTTGAGTCACCAAACAAAATCTTCATTTCTGGTAATTTTTCCAGCTTTTTCTTTATTTTGCGGGTGATATGCTAATAAATTATTCTCATATCTCAGGTTTGGCAGCTACATACGGCTGTTAAAAAATTCAAAGGAGGGCGAGATGTGAGCGATCGACAACTGTACCAAAGCCCCCGTAAATACAGGCCAACCTTCCATTTTTGTTATGCGACAGTAATTAAGGCGGTCGACGCGCGGTACGACATTCGTGGCTACATGCTGGCGGAGCTGGTGAAGTTGTGCCTGAAGAACCGAGCTAGGATCCTATGCGACCGACGTGCCTTTTACCAACGCCACGTTCAACTGGAAGCTCTCACGTACCTAGAGTGTTTCACAGCCAAGCTTTTATTTGGTCCGGGTGGAAGACTTTGCCCACATGAGTACCACTACGTAACCAGTGATGAGTCTCTATTAAAGGCAAATACCTAAGAGACCTTTTGTGGCGGATTCGTCCTGTAGCGACGGCCGCAATCGCCCGTAGTTGTGTAAAAACGTAGTCACTGCCTTGAAGTCTGAGTCGCTACGTAAAATCTGCCAATCGCCGCCGTTCAGTTGTGCCGTTCGCATATGCCCGTTTGGAGATTAGGTCATGTGCGCCGAAGCGACTCAGGGTGTAGCTGAGTCGCGCGACTTCGGCGTCAGAACTATCGCGCCGTCGATCACTTCAATAGTCAGTACGTCGCCGATGCTCAATCCTAAACTGGCGAGCAGGTCAGGCGGCAAGTCAATGATGACGTCACCGCTTCCATCCGCTGTATCTTGGCATGTCACTGTCCAGCGCTGGGCTTCGGTCATGATGTTACTCACACTTTGGTCTTGGCGGGGATGTTCATTATGATCGCAATGTCTTCGCCAATTGAAGCGTGATGCTGAGTGCTGATGCCTTCTTCTGCTCGATTCTGTTGAAAAAGTCGGCGTGTCTCATTTTGGGAGGGGTTTACCGGTGGGATCCGGCGGTAGCCGCGTGGCTGGTGCAACCGGCGAGTCGTTCGCCGTTGAGTCATTGAGTGTCGGGCACTGGTTCACACCGCGGTCCGTGTCAGTAGCTTTAACCGCACACCTAGTGCCAGCGTATAACACAGCGCAAAGTAAATCGCACCGACGAGGATGTAAATTTTCAACGGCATGAAGTACACCGAACTCAAATCCTGAGCGCGCAATATCAGGTCCTGCACGGTGATCAGCGACGCTACTGACGCGTCCTTCAAGATTCGTAGAGCGATAGGAAGTCTTGGCCTTGAGTGTGTTTTGCAATGAATCCCTAGTTATGGGGTTGACGGTTACTGCCGCTGTCGTAGACCGCCGCGCATTCGTCAGAGAGACACTGATATGCAACGCTTTCGTGGTTTAGCTTTAGGTTTGATCGGACTGGCAGGCGTGGCACAGGCGCAAACGCTGGTGCCGGATGATCCTCTGCTGGAAAACCCGGCTTCGGCAAGTGGCAGCGCTGGCTGGGCCACCGTGCCAAAAGGACAACTCTGCGTATTTATCGAACAGATCTGGCGGCAGGATCGTGCGTCGGGGTAATTATCAGGTTTGAGAGTGCAAGTTTCTTGAACGTTAGGGGCGAATGCCGGTGAAAATGCCCTTTTAGCGGTACGTCAGGAGGAAACCAGTGAGTCATACAGCCGAGCGCTATCTGCAGGCAGCGCGGCGTGAAAGCACCCAGCGCCGTTATCGGCAAGCCGTCGAGCATTTCGAAGGGGGGTGGAACGGCTTGTTGCCGGCCTCCAGTGAAAGCCTGGTGCGCTATCTGGCGACCTATGGCGCGCAATTGTCAGCCGCCACCTTGCGCACGCATTTGGCGGCCCTGGCGCATTGGCACCGCCAACACGGTTTCGCTGACCCGACCAAAGCGACTCGGGTGCGTGATGTCCTGCGCGGTATCCAGGCGCTGCACCCACGCCCAACGCAACAGGCCGAAGCACTGCCGTTGCGGGAGCTCGAGGCTTGCATTGGCGGCTAGCCGCGCAACAACACGCGGGGGGCTCTGCGGTGCGACTGCGCGCCATACGCGATCAAGCGCTGATCCTGCTCGGGTTCTGGCGGGCTTTCCGCGGCGAGGAGTTGTGCCGCTTGCAGGTTGAACATATCCAGTTGCGTCCAGGGCAGGGCTTACAGCTCTACCTGCCGAGCAGCAAGAGCGATCGCGACCACCGCGGCCGCATGCTGTGCGTGCCGGCGTTGAAGCGACTTTGTCCGGTCGAGGCCTACCAACTCTGGCTGGAGGCCAGCGGCTTGCAGCAGGGGCCGGTGTTTCGTGCGATCGACCGCTGGGGCCATCTGGCCGAGAACGAGGTCAATCCGAACAGCCTCTCGCGTCTGTTACGCCTCGCGTTTCTGCGTAGTGAGGTGGTGGGCGAGGGCTACACCGCGCACTCCCTGCGTCGCGGCTTCGCTACCTAGGCCAGTCGCAACGGTTGGAGCAGCAAAGCGCTGATGGAGTATGTCGGTTGGCAGGACGTGCATTCGGCGGCACGCTACATTGACGCGGATGCGCCCTTTGGGAGCTGGGCGCGTTGAACGGTCAAGCCGAAAAAGGTTTAGGCCTCGATTACCCGTCAGCAGCGGAATGAAAATCGCGTTCTTATGCACATTTTGGGGCGGCTGACCAGTCAAACGCTGGCAGGTTTTTCGTGGCACTGCAGAGCGCAAAACGATTCGTGTGTTTTCGCATCGCATCGCATCGCATCGCTTAGGCTAGAAGCGACTGCTGCTGACTATCAGTTATCGAGGGCCTGTCCAGCAACTCAATGCCGGATAGTCTGAGTCAGCGGGAATGCTCGTCGGATCAGATAGAAGACCTATGCTTCATTTGATCAGTTTATTTGGGGGAATGCTTTTGCCTACCTCGACGACTACCTGGCAGCAGACGAAAGCGACGGACAAATCACGTGAAGTGCTGATCGCCGCATTTTGGAGTTTCAGCGCCAATCAAAGTTTGCTCAACGACTCAGAGCGGCTTTCCCAGATCAGGGAGGGATGTCCTGCTCTTCTTTTCCGATCCATTCGTATGACCTTTGATCTCCAGGAGTGCAGTGTGGAGGCACTGTTCAGCATGTCGATTTCCACGCTTCGACGTTGTGCGCGTGAGCAAAAGCGCCTCAACGCTGTCGCGTCGGAACGGCTAGATCGAATTGCTGCTGTTTGCCAACATGCCGAACAGATTTTTGAGCGCCGCGAGACTGCCGCGCAATGGATGTCTAAGCCTAACAAAGCCCTTGGGGGGAGTACTCCGATTTTGCATTGCGTAACCGAGATCGGGGGCAAACAAGTGCGCCGCGTTCTTTGTGCCTTGGAATGGGGTGGGGCTGCCTGATGAGCGTAGGTCACGACAAGCCCAACTCGACCCAGGCTGTGTGAAAGCGCGCTAAATCCGTCGAAGACAGAGAGTCGCAAGGTTGCCTGAGGAATCAGCGGGCGGAAGCGCGAATCACCTAAGTCAGCTACATGCTGCGCTTGTGCTCGTCACTGCGTGACCAGACGGCGCGCTACCGCTTTTTGTCGATGCACTATGTCGATAGCAGCACGTGTGATGGGCCTCACGAACACCGACTGCTGATGGATGCCGCTCTGGCAAAGGATATGGACAAGGCCTGCGAATTGCTCTCCAACCACTATCAGGCCACGACCGATTCGGTGCTCAAGCACGCATTATTAGGCTAGTTTGATGTTCTTGTTGACGCCGACACCGAATTGACCCATTTGCCGAGATGTCAATGACCCAGTCTGAGTCCTCGAAAAACATCGCCTGTGCCGGGGGGGGGGGCGATTTGAAGGTGGGGCAGTCTTGCATCGGCACGTAGGTCAATTCGGCATCGGCCTCAATAACTAGACCTTAAACTGACTCACTAAACTTATCTGGTGACTGGCCAACGAGTTGAGACGCGCACTCACTTTAGCTGATTCAGCGGCTTGTCCTGTCAGTGTCTCAGTCACGCTACGTATCGCTGACACGTTTCGGCTTACTTCTTCAGCTACGGAGCTTTGCTCCTCAGCAGCGCTTGCTATCTGCAAGTTCATCTCTGTGATGACACCAACTGCGTCGCTGATTTGTGTAAGGGCGTTGGACACTCGGATAATTTGAGTAGCATTCACATTTGCCCTTTCACGACTCGAATGCATCGCAGACACAACATCTAGGGTGCTTCCTTGGATACGATCAATGACGTTTCGAATCTCCTCCACCGAGTTTTGAGTGCGTCTGGCGAGGTTGCGAACTTCGTCCGCCACGACCGCAAAACCACGTCCGCTTTCGCCCGCTCGTGCAGCTTCAATTGCTGCATTGAGGGCGAGGAGGTTGGTCTGTTCTGCAATGCTGCGAATGACTTCCAGCACAGTCCCGATTTCTAAGCTGTGAACCGCCAGAGTTTCGATTTCACCGACCGCTCTGCTGACATCCTCAGCCAAGGCTTTAATGTCCCGAGCTGTAGTTTCGACTATTTTCATACCCTCTCGGGCGGATTCGTCAGCGCCGGTAGCTGCTGTGGCCGCATTGGCGGCGCTGGCAGCAACGTTTTGAGCGGTAGCGCTCATTTCGTGTGAGGCAGTAGCTACCTGCTCGATCTCACGATACTGCTGCTGCATTCCTTCACTATTTAGATGCGCTATTTGGGACGATTTATCAGCAGTCGTGCGAGCGTCGGTGATACTGGTTTTGATGAGGGCGATGGTTGGCTGAAGCTTATCTAGTAATTTATTGAAGTTGCTCGTCAGAGCGCCCAGTTCGTCTTTACGGCTGTAATCAAGGCGCCGTGTTAGATCTCCTTCACCGCTGGCGATGTCTTCCAGCATCTGAGCGACACGATTGATAGGCTTAGACACGCCCGACGCGGTTAACCACAAAAGGCCCATCCCTAGGAGTCCAGCGCCAATTGAAACAAGTAAGGTCATCCAGGTACCACTACGTTGTGAGTCGTTGAGCATTGATTGCATTTTCAATGCGTCTGCAAGCAACACGTCTCTGGGAACGTCCACTAAAACTCCCCAGGCTGGCACCCCCTCGACCGGCCTCACCGGATAAATTGCTCTGATTAGGCTTCCCCGTGCAACGACAGTGGCCGTACCCGCTTGAGTCAGTTGGAGTATTTCCTGCCCATACTCGCCAAGGGGGGTTTGAATCAAATTTCCAATACTTTTAGGGTTATCACTGTTAGCTGCAAGGATACCTTGGCTCGATACAATCAGAACATGACCTGCGCCATTAAACAGCTCAGCTCCAGCCTGCTCAGCGTTTACTTGGAGCGAACTTAAGGCAAGGTCCACACCTGCAACACCTACGATCGTCCCGTTTATATTGATGGGGATGGCAACAGTCGTCATGAGTACGGTTTCGGTGCCGACCATTCCAGCGTAGGGCTCTAATAGGCACTGCTTGCCCGAGGCTAATGCGCATCTGTACCACGTATTAGCTGGTGCACCAGCCGCGTTCGCATCCTCCTTATTCAAGTCAGCTTCTGTGATGGCACTGTGGATGTCGGCCCCACCGAAACGGCTCCAATAAGAACCAAACCGCCCTTGTTCATTCGATCCGCGGCCTGTGTCATTCACAAAAGCTTGGTCGTTTCCATCAAGAGCATTAGGTTCAAAAACACCCCATACCCCTAAGACAGATTTGTTGCGTTTGAACGCCCTTTCTATAGCCCTAGTGGCTTCTTCGCGGATGGCAGCGTCGGATATGCCGAGCCGTTTCGCAGCGCTGCCTAGATTGGAAAGCTGTTCAGCCATATCGTGTGCGAGCATGACGTCCGAAGAATAAAGCTTTTGCAAGAGAGCGGCTTTCTCAGCTGCTTGGGCTAGCAGGAGTTGTTCAGTGCTTTGTGTTAGAGCGCGTTCGCTTTCATGACTGACCAGAACATTGTTCGAACTGCTCTGGTAAATATTCATGCAAACAAGGGTAATAACTACGGCTGCGAGTGAGAGGCCAGCCAGGAGGGTAATTCTAAGCCGAATGGATAGAGAGTTGGACATACTAATGCTCGCATTAAGTATTGGAACACGTTGCTTCGGTATGCCCGCTGATGAGAATAAAACTTCCAAAGCGCGGGGCAAGTATTTTTAAAAAAATGACGGGTCGGCTAGGACCCGTCACCTAACTAGAATTTCACTTGGAGAATGAATTGTGAGTATACGTTGGTTCGGTTGTCACCCAATTGAGAGCCGCCGCTTTCAACATCTTTGTCAGGTTTATAGAAGCCAACTAGGGGGATTGCTGAAATATGGTCCGTAACCTGCCACATGGCATACACATCTAGCTCTTTGCCGTCGAGATTTGAGAATGCACCAGCTGTGGAGCTTAAGGTATCAAATCGATAAGCCAGTGCGCCTAATGTGAGTTTGTCCGTAGGGGTCAGCGTCAAGCCGACTTGCTGTATGCGTGTATTGGTACTGAAGGGGCCTGAGTAGTTGCTAGCAACCTCGCCTTGGAACCAGGTTCCTAGTGCCCTGAAGTTACCATAGAATAAAGTGTCGTAACCCTCGGAGAAACGGCTGAAGCGATAGCTTACATAGGGGCGCCATGCTATATCAGAAAAAGTCCATCCTGCTTCCGTGTACCAGGCATTCTCGTCGCCAGTTGAGTTTCTATGTTGTCGAGCATACTCGCCGCTTAGAAACAAATTTGGATGTCCTAGATTGCCCTGCGCTCGCACAGATACCGTTCGGGTGCCTTTACGATCAATGAAGTCAAAGGCTTCGTCCGTATCTGTTACTTTCAAATATGTCAGCCCTACGGTCCCTAGGGCATTTACATTTTCAAGTGTTCCCGCAACTATTTCTGCTTTACCCTGAGCGGGGTTATCTGATTTGAGCCACATCAAATCGCTGCGGAGGCCTTCTTTGCCACCTATTTTTATGACGGCTGTCTCATCAAAAGCTTTTCGACCCGTAAGATAATAGGCCCCCCCTCGGTTGAATTTCCCATCTCCGAAAGACTTACCAAGGTTTAGCGCATCTCCAGCAATAAGGAAACCGTCACCAACGATGACATTTTGGCGGCCAACTGAAAGATCTAGGCCATCCTTACCAAGCAGCGAAAAAGCATTTCCTGATTTCCAGCCAAGGTAAGCGTCTTCAATCTTGGTGGTACGTTCGGTTCCATCCGTCCAGCCTGCCGCATCGCCTTGTCCGTATGTGGCACTAGACAACCAGTTTAGCGCCCCATAAGTACTCTGCTCTGCATCACCTGTTGCAAACCAGCTGCTGAATCCATATTTTGCATAAGATTCTTGCCAGTCTTTTGATCCTGTTTTGATGTCACTGGATTGGGCATAACTTTTACGGCTATGAAATGCCCCTAAGGCCAATTCGAAATCCGCGTTCACAGCACCTTTATCTGACGAATATAACTCATAGGCTTCAGCTTTTAAGGAGGTCTGAAGTGCGGCGAGCATTATCAGAGTTCCCATTTTTTTATTATTTCTGACCACAGTTTGTACTCCGGGTAAGTTTCTACGCAATGTAGAGCGGTAAATGGAGTTAAAGCAGAACGGCAGGATTGGGATCCCTGGAATTTTAAAAAGTCCGAGACAAAGCTGATGTACTTGCTGCCTTCTGATTTTATTATTTTGAAGCAGCACCCGGCGATGCGGGCGTAGGAATTTTATAAAAAGCCCCAGCCGATGGCGGTGGGGCTATTTATTATTCCTCTTTAGATAGGGAAGGCACGCTCGCCGAGTTGTAATGTGACCCATTTCAATTCGGTCATGTCGTGGATCGAATAACGACCATTTTCTTTGCCGTGTCCGCTCTCCTTAAATCCTCCGAAAGGTGCGTTTGGATCGTCGTCAAAAGAGTTGTCGTTGATGTGAACTGAGCCTGCTTCAATCCGAAGTGCAAAATCAAATGCTTTTTGAAGGTCGTTGGTCACAATGCCGGAAGAAAGTCCGTAGGATGTGTCGTTCGCAAGCTCGACTGCGTGCTCGAAGTCTTTGGCCATATAAATGGAAACCAAGGGTCCAAAGCTTTCCTCGTTGTATACAGCCATTGATGGTTCAACATCGGTCAGGACGGCAGGCTGGAACAGATTTCCTTGATACTCTCCACCGGTTAGCAACGTCGCACCTTTAGACAGGGCATCATCGATCTGACCACGGATGAATTCGCACTGTTTGGAGTTGATCAACGGACCGACTATCGTTGAAGGATCTTTTGGATCACCACAACGAATGGAGCGGACTTTCTCAACGAATGCAGCACAGAATTTTTCGTAGATCGCTTCTTCAACGATAATCCGAGAGTTAGCCATGCAAACCTGGCCTTGGTTGAAGAAAATGCCGAAAGCAGCGGCACTCACTGCGTAATCAAGCTTGGCGTCATTCAGGATTACGATAGGGCTCTTACCACCAAGCTCCAGAACGATTCGCTTCTGGAATTTCCCAGCAAGCTCAGACAGGTACTGGCCAACTTTCGCTGATCCCGTGAAAGTCACCATCTTGACGCGTTTGTCTGAGAAGAACTTATCACCCAGTGCTTCATTGGTAGTCGGCAGCACGTTGAAGACACCAGGTGGAACACCTGCTTCTTCGAGAATTTCAGCAAACAGCAACCCAATCAGTGGCGTTTGCGGTGCAGGTTTCAGCAGGAATGCGTTGCCAGCGGCCAAGGCGGGGGCGAGTTTTTTCCCGTTTAACAGCAGCGGCGCGTTGAACGGGCCGACCCCTGCAATGACGCCTAGTGGCTGGCGAATGGACATTGAGATACGCCCAGCACCGTCAGCTGGCATGGTCTCTCCGCGTATGTCTCGTGCTTGTCCTGCTGCGATGCGGAATGCGCTGACCATGTAGTCGCATTCGAACATCGCTTTGCCGAACACATTGCCGCCTTCCTCGATGAGGATCTTCGCAATGTCACCGCGACGGCGCTCGATGATGTCCGCAGCACGGCAGAGAATAGCCTCTCGCTCTTTTGCAAGCGTTTTCCCCCAGGCCTTTTGCGCCTCGAATGCAGCCTCAATAGCGCTGTCGATGTCAGCCGCTGTCGCAAGCTTGACGCGAGCAATCGCTTTTTGGTTGTAGGGGTTGATCACGATCTGCTCTGGTTGGTCGTCGCTCTGCCAGGATTTACCATTGATATAAGGGTGGTAAATTTTCAGGTCTTTTATGGCTAAGTCGGTCATTGCAGCCCACCTATGATTCAAGTTTTACACGGAGAAAATGTTGCGAAACGTCGCGCCAAATTACTGGAGCCTGGTGGTCATCCGGTTACAGGCCCCCGAGACCTTTGCGTCAGACGGGTTCGCTCTTCTTCCAGTTATCCATCAACGTGTTTGAGGGGAGCGACTCGTCCAGGAGCTTCTGTGCAGTGATCACCCCCGCAATCGGCAACCCCTCAGGGTTCAATAGGCCAATCTGGACCAGCACGCTCGCTTGGTCCCAGTAGATGTGCTCGTGGTAGAGCTTGTCACCTCGGAATCTAACTACTCCCAGCATGGGAATTTCGACATATTTGCCTGTAGGGGCCACATTAGGGATCAACCAATCGATCTCCGTGGTGTGGGTAAAGCACATGATAAACTCATCGACAATCTGAAGTGCGCCCACTGTTCGCGACAGAGGAATCAGTTTCATATCCGGTGGGTTTCCGTGAACAAAGTGGTGCTGGTAGAAGCGGCTTAGCTCTTTGCTTCCGACCCCACCGGTCATCGTTGGGATGTGGTTGACGTAAGGCTCAGCCACCATAGTCGCCATAGTCGCCGGAACGTCTCGCGTGTCGAACTCGTGCTTAACGTGCTCGTCCCACAAATCAGAAAGGTTGAAGTAAGGGCCTATCTCACGCTTCAATGCGGCGATAGTTCTCTCGTGCGCCATGAGTGCAGCAGGTTTGTCAAAGTGGACACTGCCAGCGCGAGCAAATGCGTGATCGACATTTGGATAGGTGTAGATTTCTGCACATTTGTTGCCCTTTAGCGCCGCATTAATTTTCGAGCGCGCCTCTGTGCCACAATATGCATCGTTTTCGGCAAAGTGCAGAACCAGTCGACCGGTAACTTCGCCCACTTCGTCGAGATACTCTTCGATTCCCATGCCGTAATACCCGACCGAGCAAGCTGCACGGGTACGTGTAGCTGTCAGGTAGGCTAGCTTACCGCCCATACAGAATCCCACATAGCCGAGGCCGTCGCCTTCGACTTGATCCAAGGATTCTAATTTGGCAAGGCTTGCAGCAATATCACGAACAGCCAGATCTACATCCATACGCTGGAAGAGGTCGATTGCTTTAGTGAAATCTTCTTCCGTGTAACCCAGGTCCACATCTCGCTCCAATCTCCAAAAAAGATCTGGCACTAGCGCGACATAGCCCTCTTCGGCGTAGAGGTCAGCGACTGCACGCATGTTAGCGTTGACACCGAAAATTTCTTGGCCAAGAACAACCCCAGGCCCCTTTCCGCTAGCGGGTACGGCGAGATAACCGCGAAACGATTGTTCTTTATCCAGGGTTTGGATGCCGATGAATTCGCCCATTATTTGTGCTCCTCTGAATTTAACTATTCGGAATCGGAATGACGCTGGAACCAGACGCGGGGCGATAGCCCTCTGTCCGGGCCAAGGATTGAAAATCCCCCATCGACTGGCACGTCCACACCAGTCATCCAAGAAGCTCCGGCGGTGCATAGAAACGCAACAACGTTGCCCACCTCTTCACCGCGTCCTATCCGACCGAGTGGGTGGAAATCCGCGCCCACGCGATCCGCAAGTTCGATGTCGTTATTTGTCAGGCCTGCGACGGCGGGGGACCAAGTCCAGGCAGGGGAAACGCTGAGAACACGGGTGCCTCTATCGGCCAAACTCACTGCGAAATTTTTGGTTAGCTGAAGCATTGCTGCTTTCGAGGCGGGGTAGAGCGCTCGGCCTGCTGCACCGAATTTGCCACCGGTACTCGTGATGTTCACAATGGTGCTTCCAGGCCTTAAAAAGGGAGACACTTTCTGCACAAACATTGCCGCAGATATCACGTTTACATTTAAGCTTTTGTGCCAGTTTTCGCGAGATGATTCGATACCGTGATCGATATAGATACAAGCGTTGTTGATAAGAATGTCAATTCTACCAAATTCATTGATCGTATTATCGATACACGTGTCAATGTTTTCATCGTTTTCGACATCGCACTCAGTGTAAGAAGCACATGGCCCGAGTTGTTCGCAAAGTTCACGGCCAACAACCGCATTCCGACCCACAAGCATTACTTCGGCGCCTTGTGATAGCATGACCTTGGCAATATCGAGACCAAGTCCTTGAGTGCTCCCAGTTATAATTGCAACTTTTCCTGCAAGGCTCATTATTGCACCTCAATCAATTGGCGGACGCTGGAGATTTTGGCGATCAAACTCATGCTTTTAAGAGATGCTTCATGGGTTGCGGGATCAGCAGCCGAACATGCG
The DNA here is from genome assembly GCF_059422645.1 of Pseudomonas sp. GW821-FHT01C01. NCBI lineage: Bacteria > Pseudomonadati > Pseudomonadota > Gammaproteobacteria > Pseudomonadales > Pseudomonadaceae > Pseudomonas > Pseudomonas sp. GW821-FHT01C01. Next base: position 144,913 of record NZ_JBWKXF010000002.1, read on the forward strand.
TCAGAGGGAACCACTACGTTGTATCCACAATCCACAGCGTGCCTTACTGTACTCTCTACAACTGAGTGAGTTGCTACACCTGCAATAATTAGCGTGCGAGCGCCAAGCATGTGCAAGAGTGCCTCCGCATGCGTACCATAAAAAGCATTGATACGCTTGTGAGTGATTACAAACTCCTTCCCATTTTCGTGCGGGCTTAGACAGTCCAAGAACTCAGCGCCCCATGATCCATCTATTACTGCACCTATCTTTTTTACGTTCTCCAAGATCGGGGCGTTGGCAATCAGGTCGGAATAATTACCACGATATGCAACCCGCGCGTGGATGATAGGCCAGCCGTTGTTACGAGCAACGCGTAGCAATTCGGTCGCAGCTGAAATCAGATTCGCGCGCCCCTCTCCATCAGTGTCTAGACCTACCTTGATTCGCCCATCCGCATGGAGGACGTCATTCTGGTAATGGAGAGCAATTACGACTGGCCGATCCATCAAACGAATACCTCCAGATTAGCGAATACGTCGTTGCAATTGACTAGGTCGACTCGCTTAAGCTTGATCTTCCAGCCATCAACCTTGTTGCCGATAAGTTTGTAGGTATAACGTCCGGCTAGTTGACGCTGGTCGAGACGCCATTCGGTGGCTTGGAAAGAGGCACTTACGACAAGGAAGTCGTCTGCATCCAAGCCTTCGATGCACACGTTACCTACCAGGTGAGCCGTTTGAGTCTGTGGCTGCTGTGACCAATTGCGAGCATTTTCCACCCGACGTATGCGAGTTTCACGCAGCATGCGGTTCTCCCAAAAGAGGGAGATGTGATCAAACGGGTTCACCTGATTGTGCTTTTGAGGTACCCAGTACATTCCGTCATCGGTGAATAGTTTATCCCACTCCCAAAACTTCCAACTGTCTAGAAGTCGAGCTTCCTTAAAGATAAACCGCTCGATCGAACGCAGGGTTTCTTCATCAACAACTGTAGCTGTCAGGTCGTCGGTTTTTACGTTGAAAGAGCGGTCAAGCAACATTATTGCTCTCCTTGGCGATGATGGTTCCAGTCATAAACTTCTTCCAGGCAGCAAACTGATTACGCATTGGAAGCTCACTTGTTCCATTGGTTGATACCGCACCATCTTCGAGAACTTTATCTGTGCCGACATAACGGTGCATGCTGATCCAGCTACCCCCTCTGGTCATGTTGCCTTCTTGGCAGCGTGCATAAACTTCAACGTCATCTGGCATCACGTTGGAAGAAGGGGAGTTGATGACGTTCGCGTAAGTAAGTGCACGGTCGAACACTACATCGGGTGCACCTTTGCAGCGGAAAGTCTGTATTTCGACCATGGTCTTATCGACCGAGACGGGACGAATAACCCGGAATTGCATGAATACGGTATGAGGCGAACCACTCCCGTAAATCACGGTGTTATGACGATTCATACCCATGATTTCACGAGCCCGATCTGCCCCGTATGCTTCACTCAGGCATTCGAAATGCGCACGAGATACTTCGTCCCGCTCAGCGGCGCCCGGATCGAAAATCGCTTCCATGTAGCCGTGGCCGTTGTGGTAAGCGCGAAGCTCCAATTTTTCCCAGAAGTCGTAGGGCTCGCCATTGCCGTCCATGATTAGGAGTTCGAACGGCATTTCGCCAATCGCCTCGGCTTCCTCACGCGCAGCATCAACGGATGACTCATGGGTTACACGAGCATGCATGGTGTCATGGAGGTTTTCGTAGAAAACTTTCCAGTTGGAGCGTTGCTGTACTCGAAAAATCCCACCGGCAACTTCAAGCTCACCGACAGGGGAGCGGTCGCACATGTTGTCAATTGACGTCACGACACCGCCGAGGAAAGTCTTAAGATCTTCGCCGTACGAAGCCTGGCTCGCGAATACAAAGCCGCGATAGCTATCAACCCGAGCCACGCTGACCATGGAGAAATCAGGGTGCTTAGGGTCATAGCAAGTTCCTTCGAATCCGCTCTTCAACGGGGCCGACAAGTGCGAGCCATCCAGCTTGAATGTCCAAGCATGGTAGGGGCAGCGGAAGAATTTGCCGACGTTGCCGTCACCGTCCGCGACTAATTTTGCCCCTTTGTGCGGGCAGCGGTTGTAGTGAACGTTCACCTGTCCATTGGGTGCACGGACCATTACAACATCTTGATCGCCAATACGAGTGGTGTGGTAATCACCAGGGTTTTTGACCTGGCTTTCGTGGCCCACATAAATCCATGCGTGGCCATAAATTCGCTCCATTTCAAGTTGAAAAAGAACAGGATCGGTATAGACACTCTTATGCACACTATCTTCTCGAATCAAATCCGAGATTTGTTCATTCGTAGGAATCATTGTTCTCTCCGTTGCTTATTAGAGGTCAAGTACCAACTTGGCAGTTTTGGCACGAGAAACACATGTACAGAAGGCGCCGCTGGATCGCTCGCGATCAGTTAGGCATATGTCACGGTGATCGGCTTCACCATCAATGATTTGACTCACACATACACCACAGTCGCCGCGTCGGCAGTCAAACATCGGATCTAAACCTGCTTCAATCATCACATCCAGCAGGTTCTGGCCCGCATTAACTGCCAGTATCACGCCACTTGCGCGAAGCTCCACCTCAAATGCTTGATCACCTTCCTCTTCAAGGGATCCGGCGAAAAGTTCGTAGTGGACGTGTTCTTCGAGCCAGCCGAGCTCCCGAGCTATTTGGATCACAGAGGTGATCATCTCTGTTGGGCCGCATATGTATAGATGAGTTCGTGCACCGGGGTTGGCTAAAACCGTTGATGCGGGAAAACGTTTAGTAACATCTCCGCCGCTGATCCAACACCGACTTTTGTCGAAACACTTAACTTCGTCTAAGTAAGCCATGTCCACTGCATCACGGCCTGCGTAATGCAGGGTGAAGTCTTTTCCGGACTCCGTCAACGCACGACCCATGCTCAACATTGGTGTGATGCCAATACCTCCTGCAATGAGCAGGTAGTGCTCAGCGTCCTCTATTAGAGGGAAGTGGTTACGAGGTGGGTCGACCTCAATAACTTGGCCCTCTGTGAGGCTGTGCACCCACTTTGAACCACCAGTACTCTTGTCATCGAGCTGTACCGCAATTTCATAGTGGTTATGCGCCAACAAATTCACGATTGAATATGCGCGTTTCTGCTTCCGCTCACCAGGAATATGCAGCTCTAGATGCGCACCTGGGGTGAATTCAGGCAGCTTTTCCCCATCTTTAGCTGTAAGCACCAGTCGCCGAATGCGGGGAGTAAGAGCTTCAATTTTTTCTACTTTTAATGATAATTTGGACATAGGAAACCTGCGCATATAACAAGCGATCATTAAACTTAACTGGTAGTCCGGTCCCAGTGATTATTTTTAACGATGTTTCTAAATTTGTGAAAGCATCAGCAAATAAGCCAAGGCCTAAAATAGATTAGGTATTGCTTTCGGTGAACTTTTCAAAATACATCCGGACTGACGTAAGTTTTTTATCCAGGTGCCATTTCTTTATGGACTCTACCATTGGGGGAGGGCCGCACATGTACATGTCAAATGGTGTGTCAGACGTTTCGTACGGCAGGAGATGCTCAGGAATGAACCCCTTTTTCCCCGGCCACTTCTCATCCGCATCGCTAAGAACCGGTGTGAAATCGAAATGTCTAATTTTTTTCTTGTATGCCTCGATGCGAGGTACTTCGCACAAGTCTTGTTCGGTCCGAACGCCATAGAAGAGGTGGATCGGGAAACCTGAGCCGCCTTTCTCCGCCAACTGATCGAGCATGCCCAGAAAAGCGGAAAGGCCTGTTCCGCCTGCGGCCATTATCAGCGGACGGTCAATATGCCTCAGATAAAAGGCTCCCAATGGCGCCTCCATCTTGATCGTATCGCCAACTTTGCAACGATCTCGCATATAGTCTGTCATCACGCCACTGGGCAAGAGGCGTACCAAAAACTCAAGAGTCCGACTTCCAGGTGCACAGGCAAATGAATAGGAGCGGCTGTGCTCGGTATGCGGAACTTGAATCCGCGCATACTGGCCCGGCAGATAATTCAAAGGAGCTGCGTTGGCCCCTATTTCGACCTTCAGTATCGCAGTGCTCTCAGATACCTGAATCACTTCAGTGACGGTAGTTGTTACTTCAGCTGTTCCTTGGCTTCCACAGAGGGTCGAGTCGAAATCAAAGTAGAATGACGCGTCAGACTGCACTCTCGTCTGGCAGGACAGTACCTTACGCTCTGCCAGATCCTGCTCCGAAAGAGCCTCCTCATCCACATAATCTTGAGTGTAACTACCCGATTCGCAACGGCCTTGGCAGGTCGCGCAAACCCCTTCGCGGCAATCCAAGGGGATCTTGATTCCACTCTTGAGTGCAGCATCTAACAAAATTTCGTTAGGCTGGACCGGGCAAAACAGGGTCTTGCCGTCAGCGAAGTTCAACGCAACCTTGTACATGACTTAACCTTTCTGCGACTCAAATGTGGTAGAAATCCAGCACCGAATTGATCGTGTCATTCAGTAGCACGGTATGTTTCTTTGAAATCAACCAACTATCACCATGAGGTCGAAGTGTGTAAGTGGCTCGTCCAAAAAACTGTTCAGCGGTGGACTGGCGGTAATACAAAGTTTGCCAATTCACACGTACTTCGAGGTCGCCACCTTCCAATGGGTGGATCCGCACGTTATTAATCTGATGCAAAGTTCTGGGCATTGGTGTCGCAGAGGCAGCTTTGCCCGTGCGAATACGGAAAACACGGTCTTCCAGGCCCCCGCGATTCGGATAGTAGATCAGGGACATTCCGCGCTTTGGGTCTGTGGTGTAAACATGTTCAGAGTCCCACTGCGGCAGATGGAATACGCTGTCCTCACTGAACAGTGCCAAATATCCATCCCAATCTTGGGCATCGCAAAGCTCTGCTTTTTTGAACAAAAATTGTTCGATCTGGTGCTGAAGTTCGAAGTTCATCTGCTTATACCTCTTTCAGTTTCAGGGCTTCGGCATCGGCCGCTTTACGCGCGAGACCGTCAAGCAGAAACTTCTGCCAGTTTCCATGCTGGTTGACGTACAGGCCTTCGTGTGTGAATTCGGCACCAATCATGGCGGGTGAAATCCCGATGGTCTCAGTGTTTTTAGTCGGACCAGTTGTCCACTTGTCACGACCTCGAGAAATGTCACTCCATCGCTCAAGACGGGCTTGGAATCCGCGCTGGGCTTCACGAAACTCTACAAGGTCGTCCGGCGTGCCCATTCCGGAAACGTTGAAGAAGTCTTCGAATTGGCGGATGCGATTTTCGCGGTCGGCATCGGACTCTCCTACCACGCCTAGGCAAAAACTGTTGATTTCCGTCTTGTCCCAAGCGATTGGACGGATGATCCGCAACTGCGAACTGATTTGATCCAGGAAAAACATGCTTGGGTAAACGTTCAGGTTCCTCAGGCGGTGCATCATCCATTCAGCTTTGTCTTGGCCGTACTCCTCGACCAAACGAGGCATGATGGTGGCGTAACCCGGGCGAACCTCCGGATTTGGCATGTCGCTAAACAGGACGCTATGCCCGTTCTCGAAGGCGAACCAGCCATCGTCAGTTTCGGTATCGCCAGCCCCCAACTTGCTGTAATCAAGGGTGTCGCCGGAGTCAATGCCTTTGGAAGCGTTAACCTGCTGCCGATGCTGCACGGTGGACACATAATTGTAGTGGACGGTACTTACGTGATAGCCATCGAGGCCGTTCTCGTTTTGCAACTTCCAGTTACCATCGTAGGTGTACGCCGACTTGCCAGGAAGGACCTCCAGTTCACCCGTAGGAGATTGGGCAACCATCATGTCGAAGAATACTTTTGCGTCGCCCAAGTAATCTTCAAGCGAGTCCGTGCCCTGTACGTTAAGGCTAACGAATACGAAACCCTTATAGCTTTCAATGCGCGCCTTCTTCAAACCGCGAGTTGCTTTGTCGAAGTCTTCGCCGTATTCAGTCGGGGCTTTTACTTTTACGAGCCTCCCATCGCTTTTGTAGCACCAAGCGTGGAATGGGCAGGTAAAGGTGGACTGGTTTCCTTTCCCGACACGAGTCAAAGTAGTACCGCGATGTTGACAGGCATTTATTAATGCATTCAACGTGCCTTCGCCATCACGGGTGATAATTAGTGGTTGGCGTCCCGCACGCATTGTAACGAAGTCATGCTTGTTTGCGATTTCGCTTTCATGGCATGCGTAAATCCAGTTATTTTCGAAGATTAATTCCATCTCCAGGTCGAAAAGCTCTGGCTCTGTAAACATATCTCGAGCAACGCGGTAGATGCCTTCTTCACTCCGGAAGTCTAAGCAACTTTCGATATATTCTTGCCACTGGCTAATATCACGCATACGGCTCATAGGTAGATCCTCAATCGTGCGGCTATGCAGGGTTCCCATTAGAAGGGGACAGCAGCGATTGGTCTATCCGGTTTGTAGATGACTTAAATCCACTAATTGTGATCGATAAAATTGGTGGTTTTATACATTCATATGCCGTCGAATTGCACAAGGATGATAATCATTATTGGTTATCGCAGTGCTACTTATTGAGTAGATTGGTGTCAATAATTAACAACATTGCCAATGTCGCTCGGTAACAAGTGGTGCAATAAATCGGCTTTTATGCACTGAAATCGTGCGTAAAGTGTTACTGCGCGAAGGGTAATTGGCTTTGAGCATGGGTATTATCCATTTAGTCGGATAGGGATGTCCGGATAGGTAGATTTTCGGCATGGTCTGCTCTGTGGCATACGTCTTGCTTTCCTCCGGGTACGCGCCGAAGAGCGCACGTCATCCATAATCGTGGAGCCTTGCTAATGACTCAGTCTCATGTCGTTACCCATAGTGATATCCGAATCAACAGCTATGACATGGCAGGAGCCCGAGCATGGATGGAGGAAGTATGCGGTCCCCACAGTCTTCAGAGCGCCCAGCCTGATCGGGTGTCTTTTCGGCATAGTGCGAGAGTCTTTCGGTCGTATGCGACAACGCTGGGCACCATGGAATACGGGGCTGACGTCCGAATCGGAGTCGAAGGATCCGAGCATCTGGACAGCTACAGTTTAAGTTTGCCTATTGTTGGCGAGCAGGAGCTGCTTTATCTGGGAAACCGTATCCACTCGAATAGGAGCATTGGTGTCATCGTCTCGCCCTTTCACAGCCAGGAGCTATCCATGGCAGGTGATTGCAAAAAACTCTCTGTGGTTATCCCACGCGTAACCATGAGGTTGGCTCTCGAAGAAATCCTAAAGCGCCCGGTTGAAATCCCTATCAATTTTGATCCCGTGATGGACGGACAGGCTGGTGCCAGTGCCTCTTGGTGGCGCCTGATAGGGCACTTCGTCTCGGAACAGGAGGCCGGAGGAGCTGTATTCGATCAAACGCTATTTTCCAGAGATATTGAAGCGTCTCTCGTCCGAGGGCTAATTTTGGCTCAAAAGAATAACTACACCGATGAAATCCAGGAGTGTTTGATCGGTAAGCTACCAAGCTATTTGTTGAAGGCTAAAGACTTCATTCACTCCAATGCGCAGGAAGATATTCGGCTAGAGGATATTGAGCTTGCGGCAGGAGTTTCGAGGTTTAAGCTTTTCGATGGGTTTAGAAAGCATATGGGCATGTCCCCTATGGCCTATCTAAAAAAGCTACGCCTATCTGAAGTGCGTAAGCAGTTACTAAAGGGGGGGAGGGGTATAAATATTTCAACTGTGGCAACTGAGTGGGGGTTTAATCATTTGGGCCGGTTCGCAAGTGAGTATAAAAAACTTTTCAACGAAATCCCAAGTGCGACAATGCATCGAAATGATAATAGTCGTGCGCATATGTGACAGTTTCGTATTTTGATCGCGTGCCCTTAATGCGTTTTGTAATTTTTAGGATGGCCTGGCTGATTACTAATCCCGGGCCATTTTTTTTGTGATTTTTTTTGGTTTCTCACTGCTAAAATATTAATTGACACAAGTGTGCTGCAGGAGTGATCCGTATTTGTTGGCTTGATGCAAATTTTTTGGATCATTTTGCTAAGTTTTAGGATTGCCCCGATGGACAGTATCATGTGGAATAGATCTGCGCGGTAGTATGAGTTGGAGGAGGGACTTTCATGCGGCTTCCAATGTTCTATACTCTCGTGATATGACAGTATAAAAAGGCCGACGCTTACTTTCTTTGGTTAGCCGAAGCTAGGTGCGTTTTTATCTATGGGTGCGAGATTAATAATGTCTACTAACGATAAAGATCCAGAACAAAAAACACCTTTGCAACTGAGCCGGCGTAGCACTTTGTTGGGTATCGCTCTGGGTGCAACAACGTTAGCGGCCTCTTCTCTGGTGCGTGCAGCCGCATCAGACAATAGTAAAACCAGTCAGCATAAAGGTGCTTATGATGTGATCATCATTGGTGCTGGTATGGCGGGCTCAACGGCCGCTCGCGAATTGGGGGCTCAAGGGAAAAAATGTTTGGTATTGGAAGCTCGTAATCGCCTCGGTGGTCGTACCTGGACGGCTGATATTTTCGGTCAGCAGTCCGAAGTTGGTGGCCAATGGGTCCATTGGTACCAGCCTCACGTTTGGGCTGAATTGAAGCGGTATGGACTCGAAATTGATGAGACGCCAGGCGCGAACCCTACCTATGGCACCGTACTCATCAACAATGAGCTGAAAAACGTTGACCCGGCTGACTCCTTTGCCATGCTTGACAAAGGCATGAAGGTTTTCTGCGGCGACCTGATCAATGCGTTTCCACGTCCCTATGATCCAAATTTCGATTTGAGCTTCTTGAAACACGACGATATCTCCATCGCTCAGCGTCTGAAGCAGATCGATCTGGATATCACTACCCATACCATTCTTGAATCCTTCTTTGCCACGGCAGTAAGTGGCAGCCTGGAAACTGCGGGAATGTTGGATCAGATTCACTGGTACGCCCGCGCTGACAATGACATGGGCAGGCTTCTGCGGGCTTGCACTCAGTACTACATCAAGTCAGGTACATCTTCGCTTATCAATAGCATGCTGAATGAGAGCAAAGCGGACGTACGTAAAAGCATGCCTGTCCGTAAAGTCGAGCAGAATGCGAGCGGAGTCACGGTAACTACTCAAAGCGGAGAGGTTTTCAAGGCCAGTGCTTGCGTGGTGGCTATGCCGATGAATTGCTGGAATGACATCGAATGGTCACCTGCATTGCTGCCAGGCAAGGTTGCCGCGAGCAAAGAGCGCCATGTAGGTGCCGGCTTCAAGCTGAAGATCAAAGTCAAAGGAAACAAGGGCGCCTACCAAAGTCTGGCCGGGGTAGGGCACCCGGTAAACATGGTGTACACCGACCATTTCTATGACGATCACACAACACTTTTCTGCATGGGATACCCGACTCCTGGCTTTGACTACAACAACAAAGATCTCGTGCTCAAGGAGGTAGAGAAGCTCCTGCCTGACGCCGAAGTTCTGGATACGTTCGCTTATGATTGGACCAATGACCCTTACTCCAAAGGCAGCTGGTGTGACTATAAGGTAGGGATGTGGAGCAAATACGGAGCTGACATGCGCAAGACCGAGGGTCGAATCGTTTTTGCAGGTTCAGACGTTGCGGATGGATGGCGTGGTTTCATCGACGGGGCCATCGAAACAGGGCTCCGCGCTGGTCGAGTCACCTCCGAGTTACTTGCTAGCAAAGCTTGATTAAGGACACTTTTAGGACAGTCGTGATCGCGCTACTTCCTTGCAGCGCGATTGCTAGTCACCAGAACTGTGACCCTGTGCAAGTCGAGCGAAGCTGGAGTCAATGCTCTGTCTGTCATTCGGTAGCTAAGGGAGATGACAAGTTCGGTCCAAATCTCCATGGAGTTTTGGGGCGGATGTCGGGATCCCTTCTGGGATATGTATTTTCTACAGCAATGACGCAGAGCCGCCTAAAATGGACGCCTAGCACGATTGACCTGTTTTTGACTGATCCACAGTCCTTGGTTCCTGGCAATGGTATGCCCTATGGTCCGGTATCGGACCCCGGTACGCGTGCTGCAATAATTTGCAAACTCGCGAATTCTAATAATTAGCCTCTGGCTGCAGAAGGGATTAAAAAATGAATCCAGCTCTCACTCATTTCACGCGAAATCGTTTTTTATTGCTGCTAAATATTTTGGCAGTATTCCTTTGTTTCAACACTGTCTACCTAGCCATCCAAGCAGGCAGTTTTGAGTACGAAGCCACGGGTAACATTGTTGGCCAACTCGATGTTGGTGTCGCCGGTTCACCGAATCTCAAGTGGATGATGCTCAGCGACATGTTTGGCTTCTATCTTTTCAGCATACCCTCAGGTTTGTATCTCTGGTTTGCGCTCAGAGAAGACCGACCTTATCTGCTATCAGTCTCCACGGTCGCAGGTATCCTCTTCGCACTAGTGGGTGCCATCGGCGCGGCTATCCTTTCTGTTGTCTGGCCGGTCCTGACCGTTTTGCACGCGACGACCAACGATCCCGCTACTCAACTGATTACCCAGGAAACTTTCCGGATCCTGACTATGGCTGTTCAGGACGGTATGTGGGGTCGATTGGAGTTCTTCTTGTCGGGCGTATGGTATCTCGGTCTTTCGATAATTTTGTGGCGGCACAAAAAAGCTTTTTCAGTTGTGGTGTTCCTCAATGCTGTTTGCGCCTTAGTTTCGAGCTTCGGGAAAGTGCTTGATATGGGCGAGTTAGCTGGTTTAGCACTCACAGGCGTAACTTATGCCACGCCGCTGTTCTACATTTGGCTTGGTGTTATAGCCTGGCGTGGTCCCGTCGCAAATGTAGCGAAGAAATCGGAAGCAGTAAGTTCGAATGGCGTTGCACATGGCTCTTGATGCGTAGTCAAGAACTTGCATCAAAGTTCGTGAGTGGATATCAGGGAGCCTAGTTTCAGTAGGACGCCATAACAAATGTTTTTTGAATACAAGAGTCGCAATGTGGCGACTCTTGATAAATGGGTTTAATCTTACTTCTTTGGTGGCAGTGCCTTCAGCTATCGAAGGCACTTTTTTTGGTGCGAGTCATCACTATGTTAAAGTATGAACCCAATTTGTCGTTTCTTCTCCAAGAGCGGCTCTACTTTCGAGGCTAATTGTTGATTGTTCTGAGTTATATCCCGTGATTGGATGAGGCTTTATTCTCGTCTATATTTATTAAATAATGGTTCAGGTTAAAGGTGGATGAAATGGGTGTCATGGATTGGAAGCATTGGATCGTAATATTGGTAGTTGTGGTTTTGGTCTTCGGCACGAAGAAACTTAAAGGGTTGGGTGCCGATGTTGGTGAAACGATTAAGGGTTTTCGAAAGGCGATGAATGATGATGACACTACCCCTGAAAAAACCCAGGCTCAACCATCAATCAGAGCTCAGTCGCATCAGACAACTAGTACTTCGAGCTATCAGAATGCTGAGACTTCTATCCGCGCCGCTACAGAGTGATTGGTAGTTGATTTTTACGCGTGAGATTGGAGCACTGCTGTCGCACTAACAAGGATTGCACCGGACAAAGGCTCATGCCTAACCATTAACTTCCTGCAAGAGGCAGGTTTGGCGGTAACTCTTTCTAGGCGACGTCTTTATCTGATAAAGCAAACACTGCTTGATCATATCCGAGCAGATTGCAAAGTACTTCAACGATGATTTGATGATCTTGACGGTCAGGCAGGCCCGAAACAGTCACGCTGCCGATAACCCCTGCTCTTTGAATAATGATTGGGAAACCCCCACCACAGCTGGCGAAATCCGTAGGGGAGATATGGTAGCGCTGCAGAATGTCTTGCTGCTCAATAGCGAGCTGGTGGGCGACTCGATAAGTGCTGCAGAGGAAGCGTTGCACGGTGTTCGTTTTTCGCCGTACCCAGTCGTGATTATCCGAAGTCGCCCCGGGCCTGGCCGCAAAAAATAATGCACGGTCGAATCGTCTTATGTCGATCACAATAGGCAATTCCTCAATTACTGCCCGTTCGTGCAGCAGCGAGCCTAGCTGCCACGCCGTGTTTTCATCGAAACCGCTGAACTGGAGCGCTTCTTCCTGTCGAACCAATAATGCGAGTTCTTCCTTCAAATTCATTGTAGTACCTCCATCAGTACAGGGGAGTCCAATGGGTTGGATCGCCTTTGGTTTCAGGATGTAACTCCCTCCATTAACGTCCAATGTCGCGCCATTCAGCGAGGCCAGCGATTTACGCAAAACAAATGCTAGGAGCTCTGCGACTTCTTCAGGTTCTGCCATTTCACCGATTGGAAAATCAGCGACAGCTGCCGGCTTACCATGGGAGACGAAGCTCTTTGGCGGAGGGCCTCGCAGGACATGCCGATAGCACACTCAAAGGCTATCTGGCGCTTTTTCAGGACATTAATGCTTGTGATTTGAGGTCAGTAACAGCCTTTAAGTCTACAAGTGATATATGTTCCGCCACTCTTAGAGCCTGCGCTGCAATCGTTAGCGAGGGATTCACTGCGGCAGAAGTTGGCATGAAGCTGGCGTCGACGACAAACAGGTTCTGGTGGTCGTATGAGCGGCAGTAGATGTCCAGCGGCGCGCTAGCAGAATCACTGCCCATTCGGATGGTTCCGCACTGATGCGAAGGCGTGCGTTTATCAAACGGGCGCGTGAGAACAATAGGGAATCCCGCCTCTTTGAGAACTTTTTTGAACGTGTTGACGAGGGTTAGGTGGGCATTCCAGTTGGTACGCTCCCAGGTAAGAACAGTGCGATCGCCTTCAACGGTCACCCGGTTGGTGGGCGAGGGGAGATCCTCACTCATTGCGTAAAAGTCCACGCAGTGACGGCTGAATTTATTCAGTATCCATTCCGGGACAAGCGGCATGCTTCCTTTCAGAATCGCACCGGAAATCCTGCCTAAGAGCTGAATATTCCCCAAGGGATATCCACCATTGCTGTCGGAAAGGTAGAAATCGTCAATTCCAAATGATTTCTGATAGACCGAGCTGTTCACGAAGCTCGGGCTAAAACCGATCACAGCTGAAGCATTATGATTCATAAAATTTCGGCCGACTTGGTCAGAGCTATTTGCAAGACCTGCAGGGTGATTGCCATCCGCTGACCTCAGGAGCAAAGCAGCCGACTGAACTGCTCCGGCGCTAAGGATGACCAGTTTGGCTTTCATCTGATGAACAGCGCCATCCTTTCGATATTCAACAGCAGTGATAGGGCCATTTTTTGTACATGTCTTCAGTGCAACGACAGCTGCCCCCGTTATAAGGCTGACGTTTTCGTACCCGAGCGCAGTATTGAGTGCAGCAGTTTCAGCATCCATTTTCCCCTCGTTGCTATGAGGGTGGGCATCCCATGGGGTGGCCCGATTTGCTATCCAGCGATCAATGTCTACACCGAGGGGCAACGAATAGGGGTGAAGCCCCTTGGCTGACAGCCGGCTCCGAATTTCAGAGATAGATGGCTCATCTGGTACAGCCGGATAATCATATGGGCGCGAGTGGAACGGCTCGGTTGGATTCTGGTGAAGCGCTCCCCGAACTTTGTAGAGTGATTCTGCGCGGCTATACCAGGGCTCCAACTCCTCATAACTGAACGGCCACGCAGGAGATACCCCCTCCTGATGTTCCATTTCCTCAAAGTCTTCTTTTCGGTACCTGGCTAACACGGCGCCGTAGAACTTCGAGTTACCACCCACGTTGTAGTAGTTGGCAGGACTGAATGCTTTGCCGTTCTCCTCGTACCAAACCTCTTTTGGGCGGAAGAATTGCTTCTGGAAAATAGCTCGTTGGTCTATCTGCTCAGGACAGTTATTCAGGTGTTCGCCAGCCTCGAGGATTGTGATACGTGCACCAGAGGGGGCAAGTCCGGCTGCTACTGTCGCCCCTCCTATGCCAGATCCGATGATGATGATATCAGGGCACTCTTTCATGTTGCCTCCGACGGTTCAGCAGTGAACTACAGGAGTGGCTCGGCCAGACTGTGCTGCCTGGACGACCGCTATACCGGTGGCCAATGACCAAATGCCGTCGTGCCCTGTCGCTGCAGGTTGCGCGCGCCCGGCAACAGCCTCGCCGAATTGGCGGAACCCGGACTCATAAAGATTCACATGCTCCAGAATCATCTTGCGAGTGCCTTGAGCGTTAATCAGCGACACTTCACCCACTGGCTGTTGAGTCATCACATTACGAGCTACCAAGGTTCCCTCGGTGCCAATGATTTCCAGTCCGGTATCTGCGTGCTTAGCGGTGAATGAGTCATGAAATTGAGCGATCAAGCCAGACTTGAAGCGCATGACACCCATGACAGAATCGGCTAACCCTGTTTTGCTCAGGACGCCCGTTTGAGTAAAGGCCGTGACCTCTAAAGGATCATCATTCAGGATGTAGCGTAAGGTATCCGCATCATGAACAGTGATGTCCAGGATGACCCCACCACCTTCGGCTCCTTCGGCGATCCGCCAGCCTTGCAAGTGAGGTGGAAGAGATACTGCGTGAAACACTCGTGCTGCCAGCGGTTTACCGATCAGGCCACTTTGGACGGCTTGCCGCATGGCGGTATGACTAGCTGCATTGCGCAGGTGGTGATTGGTAGCAAAAACCAATCCAGCATCTTGCGCCGCTTTAACCATCTCTTGTGCGTCTTCAAGGCTTAGCGCCAAAGGTTTCTCGCACATCACGTGCTTGCCTGCACGTATTGCGAGCAACGCTTGCTCTTTATGGAGGTGATTTTTTGTGGAGATATATACCGAGTCCACATCGGGATTCTCAAGCAGTGCATTGATGTCACTGCTGTATTGAACGATTTCGTTGCTTTGTGCAAATTCCTTCGCTCGCTGATCGTCAGCGCTGACGACTGCAATCACATCATCTCCGACAGCGCGGATAGCCGAAATCACCCATTCTTTGGCGATGGTGCTTGCACCGATTAGTCCCCATTTCATCGTTTATTCCTCTTGTAGTTGTTAAATGTGATCTTGAGAGATTCAGCGTACAGCTCGACGGGTGTAACAGCCGTACAAGGCAATGGCGGTGTAGCAGATGGCAGGAACAACCAGTGAGAAGGAGAGACTGGTCATGTCGGCAGTCAAGCCTGTTAGCGGCGGCACGATGGCACCTCCAACAATGGCGCAGCAGATCAGTCCTGAACCTTCAGCGGCGCGTGAGCCCAGGCCCTCGGATGCAAGAGCGAAAATCGTGGGAAACATGACGGAGTTGAAAAGGCCGATGGCAAGGATCGCCCAACCTGCGGTAGAGCCATTGGAGTTAGCGGCGACAGTGATCAGGGCAATTACCACAGCTGCGGCGGCTGCGAGGATCTTGCCAGGGGCAAAGTGACGAAGAAGCGCGGCACCAATGAAGCGACCAACCATGGCGCCGCCCCAGTAATAAGCAACGTGTTTGCCTGCTAGTTCTGCATCGAAACCGAAGGTCGATTCTTGCATCAGGAAGTTAGTGAGCAGACTTCCGATTGCAACTTCCGCACCCACATAAAAGAAAAGGCAGGCAGCTCCGAATGCGAAACGAGGTTGCTTGAGAAGGTTCAAGGCTGCAAGCGGGTTGGAATGTTGAGGGCTTGTGCTCGCCGGAATCTGCTTGCGTTGATGCCAGACAATCATCGCTACGATGAAAAGGGCAATGGCAATGCCAGCGTAAGTGCTGCTGATTACTTCTGCTTCTTTGGCCAAGAACTCAGAAAGCGCCGCTGGAGATAATGCGGAAGCGTCCACTTCGTTGAGAGTGCCCAGGATCAAGATAGCGCCCAAATATGGAGCGACTGTGGTACCCAGCGAGTTGAATGCGTGAGCAAACGTGACTCTACTGTGCGCAGTCTTCGCAGGCCCGAGCAGGCTAATAAGCGGGTTCGAGACAACCTGTACCACAGTCACGCCAATTGCCAGAATAAACAACGCACCCAGAAAGGCGCCGAAGATGCCAGCCTGGGTCGCAGGGATAAATAGCAAGCAACCTGCTGCCATCGTGAGTAACCCGACAAAAGCAGCCCGCATATAACCAATCTTGGCTATCAGCAGTCCGGCAGGGATTGACGCAATAAAATAGGCAAGAAAGAAGGACGACTGTACTAGCATCGCCTCGGCATAACTTAGGCTAAAAAGACTTTTAAGTTTTGGGATCAATACATCGTTTAAACTGGTGATGCTTCCAAATATGAAAAATAGGCAAAAAACGAAAAAGCTAAGTCTTTGTACATTGCTATTGGCAAAAGTTTGAGACTCTTTCTTTGCTATATATACGCCTTGCATAATATCCACTCCCTATATTTTCTTGTAGTAGGAAAGGAATTTTCGGTTGTGCGTAGTCTCGAGCTCTGAACGTTCAGAGACCGTGGAGCACTTCCAATGTGAATTTTTTGTAACGATCGTACGCAGATTCTGCTTATGTAGGATCTGACAATTTGTCCGACTGGTGGGATAGATTGAACTCTTTGCATCGCGGCGGATTAACCATTTGATTACCTATTGATAGTTATTATTTTTACAAACTGGTGAGGTTCAGGATGCCTCGAATCCGATGAATTGAGGAGTGTCGTAACAGGCGTTGAGTGATACGATTGTGGCGTCTGTACCGATTGAATGGGTGGGATAGGATCGTCATGAAGCCGAGTTTTGAGAAGGTTCCCAGTGAGGCCAACGCCTCATGGACGATGCTGAACAGGCGCTTGCCTGACGAGATTCCGTTTGAGTGGCATCATCATCCCGAGTACGAGTTGACCCTGACCCTTAACAGCCGAGGGCATCGCTACATCGGTAGTGATGTGCAGCTATACGACGATTGTGATCTGACCCTCGTTGGCCCAAACGTGCCACACAGCTGGTGTTCTCGCGAGCTTATCGATACCGGGAAGCCCCATGTTGCATTGGTTATCTGGTTTTCGGAGGCGTGGGCAACGTCGCTGGTTACCCTGTTTCCGGAGATGGGTCAGATTCGCACCTTGCTTTCGGCTGCCCAGTGCGCGGTGTCATTCAGTAGTGAAATAGCTCGTGAGCTACGTCCTAAAATTGAAGACATGGTCTATCAGGACGAATCGCAGCGCCTGGTTTCTCTGTTGGATATCCTCATTAAACTGACTCAGGACACTGCGGCTCAACGCATCATTCCACCAGAGCCCGCGTTCGTGCCTGAAATTATTTACGAGGACGCACGCATTCACCGCGTTTTAGACTATATACACGCGAATTTTGCCTCCGCGCTGATGATCCCAGATCTTGCTGAGATGGCTTGCGTTAGCGTTTCTGCTTTTCACCGTATGTTCAAGCGTCATACGCGCAGCACTGCTTTTGACTATATCGCCAAATTAAGAATCGGCCGAGCCTGCGCGCTGTTGATGGAAAGTGGGACTGTGATTTCCTTGATCTCCGAGGAAGTTGGATATCCCTCGGTCGCTTTGTTCAATCGACAGTTCAAGGCTCTAAAGGGTATGACGCCGACTGAATTTCGGCGTCAGCACGGCCATCATTTCAAGTGAACCCCACATCTTGACGTAAACTCGCGTGAGGGGTTTATAAGAAGATGTGCCACATCTATGACTGACATAGAGGCGCGTCTAGCTGCTTCTATACCTTGGGGGCTGTCTTCGAATACCAAGCATCGTTCAGGGGCTATTCCAAGAAATTTAGCCGCGGCAAGAAATAGATCAGGTTCAGGTTTAGGAACGCCCACATCGTCGATAGTGATGAGTTTATCGAAGTGTTTCGTGAGGTTGAGCGTATCTAGAGAACTGGTAACGATTTCACGTGATCCACCCGAAGCTACGGCCATAGGCAGCTTGCCAGCGAATCGCCTGACAATCTCGGTTACTGCTGCTATCTCTTGGAGGTTGGCTGTCAGGTGATCCAGGTAGCAGCGTCTCATGGTTCCGACAACATTTTCGCGATCAAGAACGACACGATGTTCATGTTCGAATTGATCCATCAGGACGTGTTCAGAAAGACCATTACGGGCTTCGTACCAGCCCACATCCATGATTATTCCAGACAGCGCAAACCCGGCAGTCCAGGCCACTGAGTAAACGGGACAACTGTTTACCAATGTTCCGTCACAATCAAAAATCAGGGCGTCAGCCCCTGCAAGCATTTCTTCCAAGGCCGTCATCGAGATAATTTCCGTGTGCATTGCAACATCAACTCAGCGTTTAGGGAGCTTGGCTCCGCACGTGTCTCGTACAATTAGCTTTGGCTTGAGTAAAAATCTCATAGGAGGCGCATCGGGGTTCTTCAATCTGGCTAAAAGCATCTCACTCGCCACCTCGCCAAGGTGTTCAGGCTCCAGCGCCAGTGTCGTAAGGGGAGGGCTGCAATAGGCTGATGCGGCTACACCATCACTGCCGATTATCGCGATGTCCCGACCTGCACGAAGCCCGCGATTGTTCAGTTCGCTCAGCGCGCCTGTGGCGATGAGATCGTTGTAACAAATCACCCCGGTTGGACGGTGCTGCTGATCCAACAAGCGGCTCATTCCGTCCTTGCCCCCGGCCAAACTGATGGGTGTTTCGATCATCCAGTCGGTGTTTGGAGTAATCCCATTCTTCTCCAGGCAATCGCTGTAGCCCTTCAATCTTTCCATGCTCACCGAATAGGTGCTGTTTCGACCGATGAAGGCGATGTCTTTATGCCCAAGGTCGATCAGATGCTGTGTCGCAATCTGTATGCCGAGGTAGTTATCGCAACCTACAAAGTCAGTGTCGTCTCCACCCAGCGCACGCATGACGGTCACAAAAGGCAAGCCCCATTGCCTAAGTGAGGTCACCAGCTCGATAGGTGTCTCGAACGTCGGGCAAATGATCAGCCCGGCAGCCTTGTGTTCACGCATTGATGCAAGCACTTGGCGTTGAACATTCTGATCTTCGGCTGTGTGGGCGAGGAGGGTGATGTAGTTCGATTCCAGCATTTTGCGCTCAGCGCCAATCAGTAACTCAACGAAAAATGAGTTGCTCAGGTCGTTGACCACCATACCGATAACGTTGCTGACACCCTGTCGAAGGTTTGCAGCGCTACGATTGTAGACGTACCCCAATTGTTCGGCGGCAGCTCGCACTTTTTCTGCGGTCGCAGGACGTATCAAGGGGCTGTTATTCAGCACAAGTGACACCGTGGATTTGGATACTCCGCTCACCCTGGCGATGTCGTTTATGGTGGCCTTCTCTTCAGGCAAATGATGATCGGTCAACGTAAAAATCTCGGTTGGAGGCGGAAGTCGACCGAAGCCGGAACGTTCCAAATTACCCTTTTTTGCGGTCGGTCGGCTAGCCAGAACATCCTGAACATATCGTTACGCCAAAGCATTTCGTTCCCTTGCGTGCTCTCGACGACAAATGGTGTTGACAGGATTCTATACTCAATTTACATTTTTGGAACGTTCCAAAAATACATTGGAACGATTAAATAACAAAAATTGGTGACTCATGATGAACGTTGTCTCTGTGCTTCCAGTGCTCTGCTCGCGCTTACGTACTCGGATCGATTCCTTCTTTTCCCCTTTTTCCTATTCCCAATCCGAAACGATCGCATCCCGTCAAGAAAGCTTGGATGCCTTCGCTGGTGCCTTGGGGGTGGCCGTAAGCGCAAACCTCGCTGGTTTTAGTCCTAGGCACTGATACGACAGTCGCTTCATCAGCGCTGCCATTACGTTTTCAACATGGCGAAAATATTCATGAAAAAGCTCATTACTGCTGAGCAGGCTGCGAGCCTGATCCACGACGGAGATACCGTTACCGTCAGTTCATCCAGTGGCCTTGCATGCCCAGACGCAGTGTTAGCTGCAGTGGGGGAGCGTTATCGCAATTCTGCGCACCCTGCAGGTCTGACAATGCTGCACCCCATTGCCGCTGGTGATATGTACGGCATCAAAGGCATTGAACATCTGGCACAACCAGGTCTGATCAGTAAAGTGATGGCTGGCTCATATCCAAGTGGCCCTTCCTCGATGCCAATGCCGGAGATCTGGCGGATGATCACTGATAACGAGATCGCCGCGTACAACGTGCCAAGCGGCATCTTGTTTGATCTGCACAAGGACGCTGCGGCCAAGCGTCCTGGTGTGTTGACCAAAGTGGGGCTGGATACCTTCGCAGACCCAGCTCGTCAGGGCTGTGCGATGAATGCTTTGGCTGCCGAAATGCCTATCGTTGAGAAGGTGTTGTTTGCGGGCGAGCAGTGGCTATTTTTTCCCACCGTCATTCCAAAGGTCGCGATCATTCGTGCGACCACCGCTGACGAGCGCGGCAACCTTTCTTACGAACACGAAGGCGGTTTGCTCGGTGCTCTTGATCAGGCCTTGGCCGTTCGCAACAACGGCGGCATCGTTATCGCGCAGGTGAAACGAGTCGTGCGTGCCGGTTCGTTGAAGCCTCACGATGTACATGTCCCCTGCAACCTGGTTGACCATATCGTCGTGGCGCCTGATCAAATGCAAACAACTCAAGTTGTTTACGACCCTGCCATCAGCGGTGAAATCCAACAGCCGGAATCCGCATTTGAGTTTGCACCCTGGGGCGCTGAAAAAGTCATCGCTCGTCGCGCCGCCATGCAAGTCGAGAAGGGTATGGCTGTGAATTTGGGTTTTGGCATCTCGGCAAACGTGCCTAGGATCCTGTTGGAAGAGGGTTACCACGGCGCCGCTACCTGGGTCATCGAGCAAGGTGCTGTCGGCGGTATGCCGTTGCTGGGCTTCGCATTCGGTTGCGCCGCAAACGCCGACGCAATCATGCCGTCCTCGGCTCAGTTCACCTATTTCCAGGGCGGTGGTTTCGATCTGACTTTACTGTCTTTCCTGCAGATTGACCGGTTCGGCAACGTCAACGTATCGAAGCTGCCAGGAAAGCCTTACCTCACTGCTGGCTGCGGCGGCTTTGTCGACATCACTACCCACGCCAAGCGCATTGTGTTCTCCGGCTTCTTCACTGCCGGCGCCAAACTGTCTGTGGATGACGGGCGTCTGAACATCTTGCAGGACGGTAAATCCCGCAAGTTGGTCGAGGACGTGGATCACGTGACCTTCAGTGGTCGCATGGCATTGGAGCGCGGGCAGGACGTCACCTATGTCACTGAGCGTTGCGTGATGAAACTCACCGCCAATGGCCTGATGGTGACTGAAATCGCACCCGGCCTGGACTTGGAAAAAGATGTGCTCGCCCAGGCAGATTTCCCGCTGCTTGTAGCAGACGAAGTACGAGTAATGAGCCCTTGTATTTTCACTGACGCCCTGATGGGGCTGCAATTGAAGGAGCACCAGGCATGAGCTCAGTAGAGGGTTTTGTATCAGTAGAAATTCAAAAAACGGTCGCGGTCGTTCGTCTTGAGCGCCCAGGCAAGCTCCATGCACTAACTCCAGAAATGATTACGCAGTTAGGTCAGATTGCGCTTGATTTGGATAAACGCACAGATCTACGGGCAGTGGTACTGACCGCCACCGGTGACCGCGCCTTCTGTGTGGGCGCCGATATTCGAGTGTGGTCAGGTCTGCAGCCTCTGGATATGTGGCGTCAGTGGGTGCGAGACGGGCATCGCGTATTCGATGCTTGGGCAAATCTGCGCCTGCCTGTCATTGCAGCGATCAACGGCCATGCATTTGGGGGTGGGCTTGAGTTGCTGGCAACCGCCGATATTCGTGTGTCAGCACCGAACGCGACTTTTGCATTGCCTGAGGCGGGTATCGCGACTTGCCCAGGTTGGTCGGGAACGCAGCGCTTGGTCAAGTTGATTGGCCCCAGTCAGGTGAAGCTGATGGCTTTAACGGGTCGACGTATCGATGCAGCTGAAGCTCAACGCGTTGGATTGGTTCAAGACATCACCGAGCCTGGCAATGTCGTGGCCCATGCCCTGGAGTTGGCACATCAAATCAGTAAGCAGGCGCCGATCTCGGTGCAACTCACGAAACAACTCATCGACGCAGGCACTGGCACCAATGTAGCTGCCGTGCTTGAGGGGATGGCTGGAGCTCTGGCCGCCACCACCAACGACGCACAAGAAGGCTTAATCAGCTTCAACGAACGTCGACCAGCCGATTACCAAGGAGTTTGAAATGAAGTTTTTGACCGTAGATAACAGCGCCGAGATTATTGGGGCCCCGTTCAAAGGCCGCATGCTGATCAATGGCGAACTGTGTGATGCGCAGAACGGCGATCAGGCGGAACGCCGTAGCCCGGCTCATGACGTAGTGGTTGGCATCTACCCTAACGCTGCACGTGCTGATGCTGTGCGGGCCATTGATGCTGCCCGAGCAGCCTTTGATGAGGGCACCTGGCCAAACATGTCCGCACGCGAGCGGGCCGATGTGTTGCTCAAAGTGGCCGACGGTATTTCTGCCCGAGTGGAAGAGATGGCACTCATCGAGTGTCTGGAAACCGGCAAACCGTTGACCCAGGCTCGTGGCGAAGTCAGTGGCTGTGTTGACCTTTGGAAATATGCGGCGTCTCTTGCACGCAACCTTCACGGTGAGAGCTACAACACTTTGGGCGAGTCGCACCTTGGGGTTGTCTTGCGTCAACCGGTCGGCGTGGTATCGATGATCACCCCGTGGAATTTTCCAATCTGGATTCTGAGTCAGAAACTGCCCTTTGCTCTGGCTGCGGGTTGCACCGCTGTGATCAAACCAAGTGAACTCACGAATGGCACTACCCTGATGCTGGGCGAAATCCTCCTTGAGGCAGGCTTGCCAAAAGGCGTCGTAAACATTGTGACTGGCCTTGGCCCTGCCGTGGGTCAGCCGTTGGTCGGCCACCCGAAAGTCGACATGGTTTCGTTCACTGGCTCCACGCGAGTAGGGCGCCTGATTGCAGCCGAAGCCGGCGCCGCACTGAAAAAAGTTTCCCTGGAACTGGGCGGCAAAAACCCGCAGATCATTTTCCCGGATTGTGATTGGGACGCTGCCGTAGATGCCGTTGTATTTGGCGTCTATTTCAACGCTGGCGAATGCTGCAACAGCGGCAGTCGCATCCTGGTGCACAAAGATATCGCTGAACGCTTTACCCAAGCCGTTATCGAGCGTACCCGCCAGGTTCCAGTGGGTGACCCATTGCATCCAGACGTGAAGGTCGGCGCAATCATCAGCGAAACGCAAATGGGCGGTATCCAGGCTGCCATTGATGAGGCCAGAGAGGCCGGCGCAACGATCAGCTTGGGTGGCGAACGTCACGGCACGGAACCTGGGCTCTACATCCAACCAACCATCGTCACCGGTGTCACCTCTGACATGACCATCGCCCGGGAAGAGGTCTTTGGGCCTGTTCTGTCGGTACTGACTTTCGAATCGGTAGATGAAGCCATCGCGCTGGCCAACGACACCTGCTACGGCCTCTCGGCTGCAGTGTGGAGCAAAAACATCGATGTCTGCCTGAAGGCTGCTCGGAAAATTGACGCTGGCACCGTATGGGTAAACACCTTCCTCGATGGTTTCGCCGAATTACCTTTCGGTGGCTTCCGTGACTCCGGATTGGGTCGGGAATTGGGCCGTCACGCAGTCGAAGACTACACCGAGCAGAAAACTGTCCAATTGCACATTGGCGAGCGTACGAACTGGTGGTTGCCGAAGTAATTTTCGCGCTCATTTGCAGAGAAATTGGAACGTTCCAAACGTTGAGAGTGAAGCCATGACAAATAACAACAAGATTACAAAACGCCCAGTTGCATTGGTCACTGGAGGACGTCGCGGTATTGGTGCCGCAATCGTCCTGCGGTTGGCTCGTGACGGTTTTGACGTTGCCTTTACTTGTCGTAATGAAGATGAAGTCGCACAGCAGTTGTGCGCGGAAATTGAAACCTTAGGCGGACGTGGCCTGGCAGTTGCGAGCGAGCTACAAAGTCTTGAGGCACATGCTCAGTTACTTGAGCGCGTGCAGACATGGGGCGGCGTAGTTGACTGCTTGGTGAACAACGCCGGAATTGGTTCACCGGTTCGCGGCGATCTGCTGGACATGAAACCCGCAGCCTTTGACCAGGTACTGGATACCAACTTGCGTGGGACATTTTTCCTGACGCAACAGGTCGCAAAACAGATGATCCAGGCGTCTTCTGAGCAGCCGCGCAGCATCATCAACGTTTCCAGTGTCAGTGTGGAAATGGCGTCACCTGAGCGTGGCGAATACTGCATGTCGAAAGCGGGTCTCGGCATGGCGACAAAGCTTTTCGCTTTACGCCTGGCACCAGAAAACATTGGCGTGTTTGAAGTTCGTCCCGGGGTCATTCGTACCGACATGACAGCCGGCGTCGCCGACAAGTACGAGCAGCGCTTCAAAGATGGTTTGGTGCCGATG
Organism: Pseudomonas sp. GW821-FHT01C01; assembly: GCF_059422645.1. Classification (NCBI taxonomy): domain Bacteria; kingdom Pseudomonadati; phylum Pseudomonadota; class Gammaproteobacteria; order Pseudomonadales; family Pseudomonadaceae; genus Pseudomonas; species Pseudomonas sp. GW821-FHT01C01. Next base: position 169,146 of record NZ_JBWKXF010000002.1, read on the forward strand.
GGCCGTTGGGGTGAGACCAGTGACATCGCTTCGATAGTCAGCGCTTTGGCTTGCGGGCAATTCGGTTTCGCGACTGGCTCTGTCATTCATGCCGATGGCGGGCTCGCCATCCCACGCCTGTGAGTGCTGTCATGAGATACGACTTCATCATCATTGGTGGCGGTTCGGCGGGGTGTGTACTCGCCAATCGACTCAGCGCAAATCCTAGCAACAAGGTGCTGCTTCTGGAGGCCGGTGGCGGCGATCGCCACCCTCTCTTCAGCATGCCGGCAGGCTTCGCGAAGATGACCAAGGGCAGAGGCTCCTGGGGCTGGTCGACCGTACCGCAGAAACACCTGAAGAACCGCGTATTGCGATACACCCAAGCCAAGGTTATCGGTGGTGGGTCTTCTATCAATGCGCAGATCTACACCCGGGGAGCGGCGGCGGACTACGACGAGTGGGCGAGCGAATGTGGCGCTGAAGGCTGGGCGTACAGGGACGTTTTGCCTTACTTCAAACGTGCTGAAAATAACCAGCGCTATGCCAATCAGTATCATGGGTATCAAGGGCCATTGGGAGTCTCAAACCCAATCAGCCCTCTGCCGATCTGTGAAGCTTTTTTCCAGGCCGGACAAGAGATGGGGATTCCTTACAACCCAGACTTTAACGGGGCTGCTCAGGACGGGTTGGGCTACTACCAACTCACCCAGTTGAATGCCAAGCGCTCATCTACTTCGGCAGCGTATCTGCGTCCAGCGATGGGGCGATCCAACCTGACGGTCATGCTGGGCGCATTTACTCGGCGCGTGATTATCAAGGACAAGCGTGCCATTGGTGTCGAAGTGGTGCCCAAAGGCGCGAGCGAATCGACGCATTACTATGCAGACCGCGAAGTCATCGTCAGCAGCGGTGCAATCGGCTCTCCCAAGCTGCTGATGCAATCAGGTATTGGCCCGGCAGACCATTTGAGCGAAGTCGGCATTACGCTTGAACACGCACTCCCAGGTGTCGGCTCCAACCTGCAGGATCATCTCGATCTTTTTGCTATCGCGGAATGCACTGGTAATCACACCTACGACCCCTACGGCAAACCACACATGGCGGCATGGGCGGGGCTCCAATACCTGCTGCTGAAGAAGGGGCCGGTAGCGTCCAGTCTGTTCGAGACAGGTGGCTTCTGGTACGCCGACTCGCAAGCGCGGTCGCCGGATATCCAGTTTCATCTCGGGCTTGGTTCCGGCATTGAGGCCGGCGTCGCCCAGATGAGAAACCCAGGTGTAACGTTGAACTCGGCCTTCCTGCGGCCTCGCTCTCGCGGCACGGTGCGTTTGGCGAGTGCCAACCCAGCCGATGCACCGTTGATCGACCCTAACTACTTCTCCGACCCTTACGACCGTGAGATGTCCATCAAAGGGTTGCGTCTGGCACGTCAGATTCTGGCGCAGCCGGCACTCCAGCGCTTTGTGCTGGCAGAGCGCTTGCCAGGCCTGGATATGCTCAGTGACGAGCAGCTTTTTGAATACGCCTGTGCCAACGCGAAGACCGACCACCACCCAGCTGGTACTTGCCGCATGGGTAACGGTGAAGACGCCGTAGTTTCCACCGAGCTGAAGGTGCATGGCATCGACAGGTTGCGCGTGGTTGATGCGTCGATCATGCCGCGTCTCAACAGCAGCAACACCAATGCTCCGACCATCATGATCGCCGAGAAAGCGGCAGATCTAATTCTTGGCAAAGTCCCCCAATCAGAGGAAAAGTCTCATGAATATTCTGCTGCCCACGCTTGATGGCCGTGTTGAACGCTACTCGCTGCAAAATGCGGATGCACCTTACACAACCTTTCAAAAGCGCCCGTTGTGCCGCATTGCTTACGCCGCTGCGCATGTTGTGGTGGATCCAGCCCGTCCAGCCAATCCATGGGACGAAACAGTCGCGATTGACTGGGATAAAACCATGGGCTTTCGAGAGTACCTATGGAGCCTTGGCTTCAAGGTTGCTGAGGCTATGGACACTGCCCAGCGCGGCATGGGCTTGGGCTGGAAGGATTCTGCCGAGCTGATTCGTCGTAGCGTGACTCACGCCCGTCAAATCGAAGGCGCTGATTTGAGCTGTGGCGTGGGCACAGATCAGTTGGTCGTTACGCCGTCGACAACCCTGGATGACGTTCTGGGCGCTTATCGTGAGCAGTTTGAGGTCGTCGATAGTGTCGGCGGAAGCGCCATTTTGATGGCCAGTCGCGCACTCTGTGCAGTAGCCAAGAGTGGGGAAGACTATGAAAAGGTCTATTCAACCCTGCTGGGCGAGGCACGCCAAAAGGTTGTCCTTCATTGGCTGGGCGAGATGTTTGACGCCAACCTGCGCGGTTATTGGGGCAGTACCGATGTACGCACTGCCATGAACACTGTGCTGTCGATCATTGAATCCAATGTCGACAAAGTCGACGGCATCAAGATTTCGCTGCTGGAAGCCAAGTGGGAAGTTGAATTACGCCGTCGTCTGCCTGACGGCGTGAAGTTGTATACCGGCGATGACTTTAACTTTGGTGAATTGATTGCTGGCGATGCGACCCACCATTCCCACGCGCTTTTGGGGATTTTCGACCCTATCGCTCCAGTCGCGGCTCATGCATTGGCGGCACTCACCGACGGCGATGTAGCGCGCTACCACGCACTAATGAACCCTACCGTGGCGCTCTCTCGCGAGATCTTTAAAGCTCCAACCCGTTACTACAAGGCAGGTGTGGTGTTGCTGGCTTGGCTGAACGGCCACCAGGATCACTTCAGCATGCTGGGTGGTATGCAGTCTGCACGCTCCCTGTCGCACTACAGCGAAGTCTTCCGTCTTGCGGATCAAGCAGGCGTGCTGATTCAACCTGAGCTTGCCGTGGAGCGCATGAAGGGACTGGCTTCTGTCTGTGGCGGGATAACCGGCTAGGGATAGCGACTGCTGTTGAAGGTGAGGCTCACCTACGTGAGTCTCGCTGAGCACCACAACAAAAATAAGAGGTTCACCATGAGCACCATAGCTAGCAGTGTTCCAACGACATCCACTGCGGTGGTTGAGAAGAAAGACCTTCATCGGGTCATTATGGCAAGCGTCGCTGGTAGTGCGATGGAGTGGTACGACTTCTCCATCTACGGGACAGCATCCGCCCTGGTTTTTTCCGAGTTGTTTTTTCCAGGGATGGATAAGGCATCCGCACTTTTAGCGATCTTCGCAACCTATGCTGTTGGATTCGTCGCAAGGCCCTTTGGTGGTCTGTTCTTTGGTAGGGTTGGCGACCGAAAAGGTCGAAAGTTTGTATTGGTATCCACTGTCCTGTTGATGGGTATTTCGACGCTGCTCATCGGCTTGCTGCCGACCTATGCGGACATAGGCGTCTGGGCAACTGGCCTCTTGGTGCTATTACGACTGCTTCAAGGATTTGGTTCTGGTGCAGAGCAAGCTGGCGCCTCTTTGATCGTTGCGGAGTTCGCACCCAAAGAAACGCGAGGTTTTTATGCGTCTCTTCCATTTGCCGGGATCATCATCGGGATCCTTATGGCGGCGGGAATGTTCTGGGCCGTTCAGCAACTGCCGCAGGAAGATTTCATGTCCTGGGGTTGGCGCATTCCTTTTCTATTCAGTGTGGTCGTGATCGCAGTCGGCATCGTGATCAGGCTTCAGGTGAAGGAAAGTCCTGTGTTTGAGGAAATCAAACGCAAAAAGCTCGCAAGCAAACAGCCGGTCAAAGACCTCCTGCGCTACTCCCGCAAGAATCTGGTCGTAGCGTGCTGCCTGCGTATTGGGGAAAACGGCACGTCTTACTTGTACCAGGTGTTCGCCCTCAGCTACCTCGCAAAAGTACTAATGGTGGATAAGTCTGTCGGCACGGTTGGGCTGATTACAGCCGCAGCATTGTCGGTGTTTACCATTCCGTTCATTGGATATTTGTCCGACCGTCTGGGCCGTCGGATCATGTATCGCGTCACTTCTTTGATCGCCGCGCTCTGGGCATTTCCAGCGTTCTGGCTGTTCAACTCCATGGACTCAACGCTGATTGTGTTGAGCATGGTTGTAGCCATCAGTTTGGGCGCCTTCGGCATGTATTCCGTGCAGGCCGCTTATTTCCCGGAACTGTTTGATGCCCGATATCGCTATACCGGTATCGCGGTCAGCAAGGAGTTCGCAGCGCTCGCATCTGGCGGTATCGCTCCGTTCGTTGCGGCTGCGCTCTTGAGTTGGTCTGGCAACCATTATTGGCCCGTAGCGACCTACGTCGTGGTGCTGGCCGGTATCTCATTTGTCGCAACGTTCTTCGCACCCGAAACACGCGGTTCAGACATAAACGTTTGATCTTGGGGTAGGCAACACCATCCAGTAAAACGAAGCGCGTATGTCCATGTCGCAGTCCACATGATGACGATTTTTGGATGGGACGTTAGCTCAACGCAGTTACTTTTCACCGTCATTGCCTGAATCTTTTCCACGCAAATTGATTCAGGCAATGCGGTGTTTTTTTTCGACAGCAAGTGGATCGTTGTGAGTGAGAAAGCCGTTGGTCGAGCACCAGCACTGGCTCGATCGTTCTGGAAACACAGATAAAAACGCCAGAATCGTATTGTTCAACGCTAGTAAAGAGACTGCCGTAAACCCTGTTGCAGTGTTTTCATTCGCGTATGAAAAAACAAGAATTCAGGTGTGTCATGAGCAAGTATCAAGCTTTCGAAAGTGCTGCCCTTCCCGAAAATTACAAAGACAATATCGTCAAAATGAAAAAGACGTTGCGCGCGCAGATAGGCGATGTGGAATCCCTTTTCGCCGAGGTCAGCGAATTCATTGCAGCCGAAATCACATCGATTAAAGAGCAGCAGGCTCTGACCGGCTCCGGGTGGCCTGCCCTTGAGTTCGACGCCATTGCCCAAGGGAAAGTGACGCAGGAGCAATTGGCGCAAATCAAGCGTCGCGGCTGCCTGGTCATCAAAAATCACTTCCCCAGAGAGCAAGTCCTGACGTGGGACAGGAACCTGTTGGAGTACCTCGACAGGAACGATTTTGACAGGATCTATCGTGGGCCAGTCGATCAGTTTTTTGGAAACCTTGACGCTTCGCGACCTGAGATTTTTCCGATTTATTGGTCGAGCTCACAAATGCAACTGCGTCAGGATGAGCGCATGGGCGCAGCGCAATCATTTCTGAATCGGCTATGGAAAATTCATTCCCATGGTCATGACTGGTTCAATCCAGATGTCAACGCGCTTTATCCTGACCGCGTGCGCCGCCGTCCACCAGGTACCACTTCTAAAGGGCTAGGGCCACACACGGACTCCGGTGCTTTGGAGCGATGGCTACATCCCGCCTATTTGAAGGTGTTCGACAAAATCTACAGCAATGATTTCAAATCATACGACCCTTGGGATGCGGCGCATCGCACGGAGGTCGATGAGTACGCTTACAAAGACACGGTGAAGTGCTCAGCGTTTAGAACCTTTCAAGGATGGACTGCATTGTCCGATATGAAAGCTGATCAAGGAGTACTGCATACATTACCTATCCCTAAGGCTATGGCCTACATGCTTCTGCGTCCGTTGCTTAATGACGTTCCAGAAGATGAGTTGTGTGGTGTTGCCCCAGGCAAGGTGCTTCCGGTTTCGCAAAAATGGCATCCGCTATTGGTTCAAGGGATGACACCCATTCCCGACGTGCAGGCAGGGGACTCGGTCTGGTGGCACTGCGATGTTATCCATAGTGTCGCCCCTGTTGAGAACCAAGAGGGCTGGGGCAACGTAATGTACGTGCCGGCTGCTCCGATGTGCCCAAAAAATCTCAAATATGCAAAGGATGTATGCCGAGCATTTGAGGCTGGCGAGTCGCCGGATGATTTTCCCCCAGAACACTACGAAACGGCATGGAAAGACCGATTCACGTTGGAGCAATTGAACGCCATTGGTCGTAACGGGTTAGGTATCTCCTGATAGAAACTGCTGTCTTGTTGCATTGCTCAATTGCTGGATGAACCCCTCACACGGCAAGCGCGACGCTTGCCGGTTATAACAACAAAAAAAGGTACAAAGATGAACGCGATTAATCGCCTCGCCACTGTCATTTCCTTGGCCACTCTTTTTCCTCTCGTTGTGCATGCTGCTGAAAGCAAGGGCACTGTCGAAGTCGTTCACTGGTGGACATCAGGGGGGGAGGCCAAATCTGTGAACGTGCTTAAGCAGATCGTCGAAAAGGATGGTTTCACTTGGCAAGACAGCGCTGTGGCGGGGGGCGGGGGGGCTGCGGCCATGACGGTGCTCAAAACCCGCGCCATCGCCGGTAACCCTCCTTCTGCCGCGCAGATCAAGGGGCCGGATATCCAGGAGTGGGGGAAGCTGGACTTACTAACCAACGTCGATGACGTGGCTAAAGCAAACAAATGGGACAGTCTGCTGCCTCAGACTGTTGCGGACATCATGAAATACGATGGGCACTATGTAGCAGTACCGGTGAACATCCATCGCATCAACTGGTTGTGGATCAATCCGGAGGTGCTCAAGAAAGCTGGCGTCGCCAAAGCCCCGGCGACCTTGGAAGAGCTCTACGCTGCTGGCGACAAACTTAAGGCCGCTGGGTTTGTTGCAATTGCTCACGGTGGTCAACCATGGCAAGACACTACGGTATTTGAAGATCTGGTTCTAAGCATCATGGGAGCAGACGGCTACAAGAAGGCCTTAATTGATAATGATGAAAAGGCGCTTACCAGTTCGAAAATGACCGAGGTATTTGCCGCTCTTCGTAAGCTGCAGTCTTACATGGATCCTGATGGAACTGGCCAGGACTGGAACCTAGAAGCTGCAAAGGTCATCAGTGGCAAGGCAGGCATGCAAATCATGGGGGACTGGGTCAAGAGTGAGTGGACGGCGGCCGGTAAGAATGCTGGTACGGATTACGAGTGTGTACCTTTCCCAGGTTCGCAAGGGATCTATACCTACACGATTGACTCACTGGTCATGTTCAAATTGTCCAAGAAGAATGATACGCCCGGCAACAATGCGGCGCGGGACGACTTGGCCAAGGTCGCTCTGGAACCGGAATTCCAGTACGTCTTCAATCAGAACAAAGGCTCAATCCCGGTTATCAAGGGCTTGGACATGAGCAAGTTTGATAGCTGTGCTCAAGCTTCCGCCAAAGATTTCGCCGAAGCCGAGAAGGCTGGTACGTTGGAACCAAGTATGGCTTTCAACATGTCTACTTCCCAAGCAGTGCAGGGGGCAATCTTCGATGTGGTCAGCAATTTCATGAGCGACAAAAAAGCTGATCCGAGCAAAGCTGGCAAGCAGATGTATACGGCCATCAAAGCCGCTGCGCAGTAGCGTTTAGCTTATTGCATTGGAGACCCGCCAATGATGCGGTAGCCCCTTGGATCAAGGGGTTACCACTTGCTAGAACGCTCCTGCGGAAATTTCGTGTCCCGACCATCTTCGGGTTGAGTTGAATGTAAACAGGGGGCTGGTGATTTTTATACCGTTTAGAGGATTCAGTCCGCATAAAAATTACTGCTTGCCGCATAAGTTTTTCGCATGTCCCCGTGCCGAAGGCCGCCGTTAACATATTTGGAGACCATAAAAACAAAGGTTTCCGCTATGCGACTAGGTTGGTATTCAGCGCTTACGCCAAAAGAAAAACGTACCTATTGGGCCTGCTTCGGTGGGTTCACCCTGGACTCGATGGACTCCACCATCTACGCACTGATGATGCCGGTGTTGATGACTGTGCTCGCTTTGAGCAACTCTGACGCCGGCATGCTGGGTTCGGTTTCATTGATTGGCAGTGCCATTGGCGGTTGGGGCGCTGGCCTGTTGGCTGACCGTTTCGGTCGCGTAAGGGTTATGCAAGTCACTGTGTTGTGGGTTGCACTCTTTACTTGTCTGGCAGGCTTATGCAGCAGCTTCTGGCAGTTTCTGCCCGTGCGGTTTCTACAAGGAATCGGCTACGGCGTCGAAGCGGTGGTTGGTGCAGTGCTGATCAGTGAAGCCATTTCGCCGGCCTTGCGTGGCCGAGTTGCCGCCTCAGTGCAAAGTGGCTATGCCGTCGGCTACGCGATTTCGCTGACCTTGATGCCGGTGGTATTTGCCTGGCTGCCCGAAGATATTGCCTGGCGCGCCTTCTTCGCCATTGGGCTGTTGCCCGCGTTTCTGATCTGGTTCATCCGGCGCCTTGTGCCAGAATCCGAGGCATTTACTCAAGCCAGCCGCACACCGAAGAAAATGAACTTACGGGAAATTTTCGGCAGTGAGCACCGTCGAGTAACCTTGATCAGTACGGTTCTGGCCAGCGGCATCTTTGGCGGTGCCTACATCATGATCACATGGCTCCCCACCTACATGCGCATGGTGCTCAACCTACCGGTGGCGTCGACCTCAGGATACCTGGCGGTGAACATCATCGGTTCGCTATTGGGGCCTTTCATCTATGGCCGTATCAGCGACAACATTAGTCGCGGTAAGGCCTTCATGCTGTTTTTGATCTGCCAGGCGTGCGTGGTTTCGGTGTATACCTTTGCGCCGATCAATATGGCTGTAACGCTGGGTTTGGGTTTATTGCTGGGAGCCTTCCAGGGTGGACTGGCATCTGGGTTACCTGTTGCCTTCGCTGAGCTATATCCCACGCGTATCCGTGCCAATGGCGCTGGGTTCTGCACCAGTTTTGGCCGCGGCTTCGGTTCGATCATGCCAGCCGCTGTTGGGTTTGCTTCAACGAGCATGGGTCTTTCCACTGCAATGGGAGTATTCGCTATCAGTTCATATCTGATCGCATTTCTCGCGGCAATGTGCCTGCCCAACGCGACCGGGGTCGATATGAACACTGAAGTCTCCCAAACACCGATGCGCGGCGACTCATCCGAAAGTCCAGTCGTTGATCAGGGGCAGCGATCCTGACTCGTCATCACTAATCACTGTTATGCATTGAAAGTATGCTGCCGCCCCGATCTCTAGTAATGCTTGTCCGGGACAGGTGGCAGCCTTGAGCACTATTTGCAGATGGTTATCAATAACAAAAATCGATAGCTGCATAAAGGTTTCCCAACGGCGGTTGAACACCTGTGGTCTTAGAATTGCGCTCATCTACTACATGCGCTGCTTCGGACTTTTCATTGAAATTCTTGCTGGTCTCTTCACGCTTCGCGTTTGCTCGGTGCTTCATGGCCGCAGTCGTTTCTATTAGCCTGTGGTGCGATGTCGTGACAGCGGCAGAGCGGACTCTGGATACCGCCTACGGGCTGGTCAGAATCAACGGAGTGCCTAAAAGAGTCGTAACACTGGGGGAAACTGCGCTCGACGCCAGTTTGACGCTTAATGCTCATCCCCTGGGGGCGCTGGCGGCTCGAGGCGGTAGTCAAGTGCCGGAGTATCTTCAGGAAAAGGCAGGGCACATCGAATTGGTCGGCAGCGTACGCGAACCTAACCTTGAAGCGGTGTTGGCATTGCAGCCGGATCTAATCCTGGCTACCAATGACTTATCCAAGCAACTCTTTGACCAGCTCAGCCTTATTGCTCCAACCGTGATTCCGAAAGTGGGCAGCCTGGATGACTGGCGAGCCTCGTTCCGCCTTTATGCGCTTGCGCTGGACAAGCAAGCCATGGCCGAAGAACGTCTGAAGGATTTCGATCATCAGGTTGAGAGCTTGCGCCAGTGCATCGCAACCGGGCAAAGCGCAACGGTGTTGCGCTTGAATCCTCAAGGGCCGATCTTGATGTCGGCCCAAGTCTTCGCCGGTCAAATACTCGCAAGCCTCGGCTTTTTACCAAATGAGCTGGCTGTCTCGCTCAATCATCGCCCGCACAGTGACATCTTGAGTCTCGAAAACCTTACTAAGGCCGATGCCGATTGGATCTTCCTAGCAACCCTGAACGCCGATGGCGATAAAGCGCTGGATGAAGTCAGCGGGCAACCGGTTTTCGCACAACTGAAAGCGGTAAAGGACGGGCACGTAGTCAGCGTCGACGGGCAAGTATGGAGTAGTAGCGCGGGTTATATGGCGGCCGAGCGTATTCTTGCGGATATCGCGAAGGCATTGGCCCTCTGATGCCGGAGCGTTCGCGATACCTCGCACCCATGTTGTCGGTAGCTGGCGTCGGGTTGGCGCTGCTGTGCCTGATCAGCCTGCTGATCGGTGCGGGTGATGTCGGCGCTTGGCGAAGTTTGGAAACCCTATTCGGGCAGGGGGATGAGCAATCAAGGTTTGTCATTTATGGCCTGCGTTGGCCGCGTACCGAACTTGCCGTCGTGGTGGGAATCGCGTTGGGCGCGGCAGGCGTGCTATTGCAGTCCGTCACCCGAAACACCTTGGCCGAGCCTGGACTTCTAGGTGTCAGCGCTGGTTCATCCTTTGCAGTGGTCTTGGCGATTAGTCTCGGCGCTTCGGCCTCATCTCTCGCTTTCAGTGTCGCCGTAGTCGGCGCGCTAATCGGCTGTTTGCTGGTCATGGCGGTCGGCTGGCTTCGTGGCGTAGGCAGTGATCCGGTTCGCCTGATTTTGGCTGGCGCCGCGTTTTCCGGGTTTCTCAGCGCCCTGAGTAGTCTATTGCTGCTCCGAGATCAGCGTACCGCCGACGAAATGCGCTTTTGGGTGATTGGCTCTCTGGCTGGTCGGCCTGTCGAAACACTCTCCGCAGCGCTACCGGGCCTGATTTGCGGACTGATATTGATGCTACCTTTGGTTCGCCCATTGGCGGCGCTGGCCTTGGGAGAGGCGTTGGCCAGCAGCCTTGGCCATCATCCACAGCGAGTGCGTCTGGGGGTATTGATCGTGGTCGCGATGCTGGTCGGAACGGCCAATGCCGCAGCCGGCCCGATTGGATTTCTTGGGCTTATCGTGCCCTTCATGGCTCGCCGAATGGTGGGCAGCGACATTCGCCAGACACTTTGGTTAAGCCTGTTGCTCGGCCCTTCGGTGCTTCTGGGTGCCGATATCGTTTCACGCCTTTTAGTACGCCCTTATGAATTGCCCATCGGCGTTGTCACCGCCTTCATTGGTGCGCCTGTACTCATAGCAACGGTGCGCGCGCAGCGTCTGCCGATCCTATGAAATCAATGGTCGTACGTCGTCCCTCACATAATGCTCCCGCCGGTTTTTGGCTGTTGCGCCTAGGCCCCTGGACTCAGTTGGTATCGCGCCGTTCGTTTGTCGCGGGAGCACTTCTTTTGCTGCTATTGGCATGCTCCTGTCTGGTCTCACTGACCTTCGGTGGCAGTCGGCCAATACCTGTCAAGGACGCGCTGCTCGTCCTGGCAGGCCAGGGAGATGCCGTCAGCCGGTTGCTGATCAACACGCTTCGAATGCCGCGGATACTCGCGGCTGTGTTGACCGGCGCCGCCTTGGGCGCCGCCGGCTGCCTTATGCAAACCTTGGCGCGCAATCGACTGGCTACTCCTGGAATTGTCGGATTGGACAATGGCGCCACGGCTTTTGCGGTGGCTTCCATCGTGGCAACGTCCACTAGCCTGTTGCCCTCGATTCTGGCTCTTTCCGGAGCGGCCACTGCAGCTGTTTTGACGTTCGCTCTGGCGTCTGGGTCGGGTTCGCGGGGCTATCGTTTCATCGTTACGGGTATCGGCGTCGGCGCGATGTTCAGCGCACTAACAAATCTCATGCTCTCCCAGGCCCCTATAGACGTTGCCAATCGCGCCTACCCGTGGACGGTAGGCAGTCTGAATGGGACGTCGGCCGTTGCTATTAGGGCGCTCGCGGCAGGATTGTTCTTTGGCTTGCCCTGGGCCTGTCTGCTGGGGCGCCAGCTGGCTGCGATGGGTTTTTCTGAACGGGTGTCTATCAGCCTCGGCGTGCGCCTGGGCGCTTTGCGCATGACGACGTTGGCGGCGACCGTTTGGCTTACAGCGTTGGGCGTAGCGGTGGCCGGCCCGGTAGGACTGGTGGCGCTGATCGCACCGGAAATAGCGCGTTATCTTGCCAGGCAGCGTGGTGTTCCGGTTTTGAACTCGGCCTGGAGCGGGGCGCTGCTGATGGTGGTCGCCGACTGGGCAGGTCGCAATATCCTGTCCCCCATAGAGGTGCCTGTCGGTATCGTGATGGCCATCATAGGCGGCCCTTATCTGATATGGATTGTTTTGTGCCAACCTGATCGGAGAGTCCAATGAAGCGATTCGAGTTACCGTGCATCGGCGACGCCATGGCCACTCTGGAAACCCGCGATCTGTATCTCGGGTACGGACGACGCATGGTGGTCAATGGCCTGAATTTGCACATTCCGCAAGGACAGGTGACGGTCATCGTCGGCCCCAATGGCTGTGGCAAATCCACTTTGCTCGCTGGCCTGGCGCGGCTCAATAAACCACGCAGTGGCGCCGTCCTGCTTAACGGTCAGCCAATTGGTTCATTGCCAACCCGCGACGTAGCCCGGTTATTGGCCCTGCTACCTCAGGACGCAAGTGCGCCAGAGGGGATAACCGTGAATGAGCTCATCCGGTTTGGCCGGCAACCGCATCAGGGCATGATGCGCCAGTGGAGCTCCAAGGATCAACTGATCGTAGAAAATGCATTGCACGCCGCAGACCTTGTCGAGTTGGCAGACTGTGCGCTCGAGTCCATGTCCGGTGGACAGCGACAACGCGCCTGGATTGCGATGGCAATCGCCCAGGACACGCCTTTGCTGTTGTTGGACGAGCCAACTTCAGCGCTGGATTTGGGTCACCAGATAGAAGTCTTTGAGCTCGTTCGCCAACTGACCAATGCCGGCAAGACGGTGGTCATGGTTCTGCATGATCTTTCCAGCGCGTGCCGATATGCAGACCATCTGGTGGCCATGAAGGCGGGGCGTATTGTGATTGAGGGCGCTCCAGACATAGTCGTGACTTCTGCTCTCATTGAAGAGCTTTACGGAGTGAGTTGTGTACTGTTGAAGTGCCCCCAGACAGGCACGCCTGTTATCACCGCGATTCAACCACTACCGCATAAGCAGCAGAAGCAGCAAGGTCAGACAGAGTTCGTGGCTGAAGAGTTTCAGTGCTGATCGAGACTGCCAGTAAGAGTCTCAAGCAAGTACCACAAGGCTCTGTTGCTCAGAGATTGAATGTTTTCTCTAGATGTAATGGGGAGCGGAATGATCGAGTGGGTAGGGAAGCGACAACGGTCGACTTCTTTCTGTAACTAATGACCTTATGGGATGTTTGCTGCCGGACTCAAGGTGATCGGGCCCGGAAGAGTAAACCGAGAGAACCTGGCGTCGTATTAACGGCCCAAACAGATCAAGCTGTTACTTAAGGACATTTCCTTCAGGGGCGGTGAACCGGCGCAAGGCGAAAACCCGGTTCTCCGCCGCCTGAAGGTCGAACGCTTTCAAGCTACCGATAGATCAGTCTTAACGGGTGCTCCGAACTACGCGCCCGGGCACGACGCCATCAACCTCTTCACGGTTAGTGCGAGTGATACCGTGAAGAAGAAGTGCGACATGAAGCCGCCAATGATGACGACAGGGTCGTAGTAATTTGGATGATTGTCCGAAGCAATGGCGATAGCCACGTGCATCACGATCCACGCGATGATGGCGTAGAACAACGCGATGAAAGTCGCTTCATATCCACGACGGCGGAAATACGGCCAGATGAGAGCAAACAGGACGCCCCATCCGATTGCGAAGAAAAAATGAATCGCAGTGCCGAGAAGATAGGCCCATGGGCCGAGCGCCTCTTGAACTTCCTTGCCGAACACGAGACCTGTCGCGTTACGCGGAATGCCGGCGAGCGGCATCAGATGTTGTACCCCAACCCAAATCAGGGCCTCGTAAATCCAGATGATTACCGCGCCAGTCAGGCCGCCAATCACACCGGCGCGAATTAAAGTTCTCAGATTCTGCTTATCTGAGTTCAACGTCGACCCCGTGTTGACATCGTTGTCGCTCATGCTGAAACCTGTTTCGTGACTCATGCTTTCACCTTCTTATTGTTGTAAAAAAACTACAGAGCTGGACTGCCTAATAGCCTAGCGCTGGGGCTGACTGTAGGCCGCAGGTCTCTGCTACACCTCTGGGAAATGCTTAAGCAGGTATCGTTTTTCTTTATCGGGTGATTTTGAGCTTTGTGTCAGCTTATCTAGCAAACAACGTGGGTGATTGAATCTGCGACCCGTGCCGAGAATCGGGCAAGAAGAACTTGGCCTAATGCTGGCGGCGGGCCGCCAGCCAGAAACTTGGCTTATCCTGCGCCTGCACCTTCTCGCGATTGGCGCGACGGTTGGCAAAGGGATAAACACAGTGCGAGCACGCAGCACCTGCGACCATCTGCGCAAATGCGGTTTCGGCACTACAGGGCTGTGGTGTCGTAGCGCCATTCGCGCAATTGCTCATGGGGCAGCGATAACCAAGCAGCATTAGAGCGCCTGTTTATGTCATGCGCTCATAGATTGCCTGTTGAGTTGCGATGCTGAAGTTGCCGGAAGAGTCGGTTGCCACGAAGACATCCAAAACGCTCTCCGAAGCAGGCAGCGCGGGAAACAATACGCTGGTGCCTGTGATCATGCGGGCACTGATTAGCTGTTCGCGAACCATTGCGTTGGTTACGCCGTCCTTGCGTGCCCGATAAGAAAAACCGATACCTGCTTAAGGATTTCCTAGAGGCGGGGCGAGCACTTGCGGCTTTACAGTCATGCCTAGTATCCGACTGAGTGAAAAGGTCTTTTCATTCCCGTGCCTGTCGGATGGTCTACAAAAATAAGAAGGTGAAAAGCATGCGTCACGAAACGGTCGATATCAAAGCGTGGATCGACAACCGCCCGGTTGCCGGCTATCAGTGGCTCATCATGAGCCTGTGTTTCTTCATTGTGCTGTTCGATGGCTTTGACGTCGCGGTCATGGGTTTTATCGCGCCTTCGCTGATTCAAGATTGGGGCCTGTCCAAAGCGGCCTTTGGCCCAGTCATGAGTGCCGGCATGGTCGGGTTGGCCATTGGCGCCCTGACGGCTGGCCCCTATGCTGATCGCCTAGGGCGCAAAAAAATACTGCTGTTCGCCGTTACTGGTTTCAGTTTGTTGAGTCTTGCTTGTGCATTTGCCAGCAATCCTTACGAACTGGCGGCGTTGCGTTTGTTGACGGGTGTGGCTTTGGGCGCAGCGCTGCCCAATACCACAACACTGCTTTCCGAGTACCTGCCAGAGCGCAACCGGTCGTTGTTCATTACCATCATGTTTACCGGTTTCAACATGGGGTCGGGGTTGGGCGGTTTTTTGGCGGCCTGGCTAATTCCGCACCACGGCTGGCAATCGGTGCTCCTGGCTGGTGGAATCTTGCCGCTGGTGTTGTTGCCGTTCCTCTGGCTGCTGTTGCCCGAATCCGCACGTTTCCTGGCAACGCGTAATGCCCCCGCCAGTCAGATCGCCCGAGTGCTGAACAAACTGGGTGGCACCTTTTCGGCCACCACAAAATTCACCATGACCGAGCCTCAGGCTCAGCATAAGGCGCCCGTGAGCATGCTCTTCAGCGAGGGCTTCCGGTTTGGCACCGTCGCGCTATGGATGACTTATTTCATGGGCCTGTTGGTGATCTACCTGACCATGGGCTGGATGCCGACGCTTTTGCGCGAAGGTGGTCTGTCCATCGAGCGCGCGGCGACTATTACTGGCCTGTTCCAGATCGGCGGAACGGTCGGCGCAATTGTGGTCGGCTGGGCCATGGATCGGCGTAATCCAAACCGTGTGATTGCAACGGCCTACGCGATGGGCGGTGCGTTCATCCTGCTACTGGGAGCATTCAGTCTCGAGTCAAGTCTGTTGGCATTCGGCGTAGTGGCGGCTGGATTCTGTATGAGCGGTGCGCAGACCGGACTCAATGCGTTTGCTCCCGGCTACTACCCAACTGATTTTCGCGCTACGGGTGTGAGCTGGATGCTGGGGATTGGTCGCTTCGGGGCTATCTTTGGTTCTCTCATCGGTGGTGCAGTGCTCAGCCTCGGGTTAGGTCTGCCGTTGCTGTTCACCCTGCTGAGCGTGCCGGCTTTCATCGCTGCACTGGCAATCCTGGCCAACGGTCATGCTCGGCGACGGGTAAATAAGGCTTTGCTGACGCAATAATCTACTTCGAACAAAGGAACTCATCATGGCACGCATCATCGGTGGCCTCGCTGTATCGCACACACCAACCATCGGCTTTGCCGTCGATCACGAAAAACAGAATGAGGCGGCCTGGGCGCCGATCTTCGAAGGCTTCGAACCGATCAAAGTCTGGCTGAAGGAGCAACAACCGGATGTGTTGTTCTACATCTTCAACGACCATGTGACCTCGTTCTTCTTCGACCACTATGGCGGGTTCTCCTTGGGAGTCGATGAGCATTACGAGGTGGCGGATGAGGGCGGTAATCCGCGCTTGCTGCCCGCGGTTGGCGGACATGCGGCGCTGTCGCGGCACATTGGTCAAAGTCTGATGGCCGATGAATTCGACATGAGTTTCTTCCGTGACAAGCCACTGGATCATGGCTTTTTTTCGCCGATGTCTGCACTTTTGCCGTGCGAACCTGAGTGGCCGGTAGAAATCGTGCCGCTACAGGTCGGCGTGTTGCAGTTCCCGATTCCCAGTGCCCTGCGCTGCTACAAGCTGGGCCATGCCTTGCGCCGTGCCATTGAAAGCTATCCCGAAGATCTAAAGGTGGCCATTGTCGCGACCGGTGGGGTGTCCCATCAGGTGCATGGCGAGCGTTGCGGCTTCAATAACCCGCAATGGGATGAGCAATTTGTTGATCTGCTGGTCAACGACCCGGTGCGCCTGACCGAAATCACCCATGCCGAGTACGCCACCCTCGGCGGAATGGAAGGCTCTGAAGTCATCACCTGGCTGATCATGCGCGGTGCGCTGTCGGCCACGGTGAAGAACCTGCATCAGGACTACTACCTGCCGTCCATGACGGGTATCGCCACGCTGTTGTTGGAGAATCAGGACAGGGAGGTGCCCGTCGAAGTCACGACGCGTCACTTGCAGCATATGCAGCATCAGTTGGCGGGTATCGAAAAACTGGAAGGCACCTACCCGTTCACCTTGG
Source organism: Pseudomonas sp. GW821-FHT01C01 (assembly GCF_059422645.1). Classification (NCBI taxonomy): domain Bacteria; kingdom Pseudomonadati; phylum Pseudomonadota; class Gammaproteobacteria; order Pseudomonadales; family Pseudomonadaceae; genus Pseudomonas; species Pseudomonas sp. GW821-FHT01C01. Next base: position 186,134 of record NZ_JBWKXF010000002.1, read on the forward strand.
AGCGCAGCGCCAAGGGCTATCGCCTGAACAAATTCCTGCACCGGATGATCGAGCCGCAATGGCGCCAACGATTTCTTGAGGCACCGGAGGCGCTGTACGAGGAGGGTGGCTTGAGCGAAGAGGAATGCGATCTGCTGCGACGTCGTGACTGGCGCGGTCTGATCCAGTACGGGGCGATTTTCTTTGTGCTGGAAAAACTCGCTGCTGTGCTCGGCATTCCAAATCTGCAGGTCTACGCAGCAATGCGTGGGCAGACCCTTGAGGAGTTTATGAAGACCCGCAACCAGCAGGTGCTGTACTCGGTGGCGGGCAAAACCTCTCGCTGATCCTCAGGGGCGATCGCTCCGTTAGTTCTCGGCGACCTTTTCCGGGTCGCCATCACCCATTTTTCGCTTGATCCCAGTGTGCCCGGCAAATAAGGGCGCAGGGCATTTCTTTACCCAAAAATCGGAAAACAATAACAATGAAAATCACCGTTAATCGCCGAATCGCTTGCTCGCTGGCTGTTGCTTGTACGGCACCTCTGGAAGTTCAGGCCGCAGGTTTCATCGATGACGCCAGCGCGAACCTGAACCTGCGCAACTTCTACATCAACCGCAACTTTACCAATCCGGCTTACCCGCAAGGCAAGGCCGAAGAGTGGACGCAGAGCTTTATCCTCGATGCTCGTTCGGGTTTCACCCAGGGCACGGTGGGATTTGGCGTAGATGTGTTGGGACTCTATTCGGTCAAGCTTGATGGTGGGCAGGGCACCGGTGGTACGCAGCTATTGCCACTCGATAGCGATGGGCGTCCTGCCGATGATTTCGGCCGCTTGGCGGTCGCCGGGAAAATGAAAGTGGGCAAAACCGAACTGAAGGTCGGTGAGTGGATGCCGGTATTGCCGATCCTGCGTTCCGACGATGGCCGTTCGCTGCCGCAAACCTTCCGTGGCGGCCAGATCACCTCGCAGGATATCGATGGCCTGACCCTGTACGGCGGTCAGTTCCGGCAGAACAGCCCACGCAACGATTCAAGCATGGACGACATGTTCATGCAGGGGAAAACCGCGTTCACGTCCGATCGCTTCAACTTCGTCGGCGGTGAATACAGCTTTAACGACAAGCGCACCATGATTGGCCTGTGGAATGCCGAGCTCAAGGACATCTATCAGCAACAGTATCTGCAACTGGTACACAGTCAACCGCTCGGCGCCTGGACGCTGGGGGCAAACCTGGGTTACTTCTGGGGACGCGAGGACGGCAGTGCCCGCGCCGGCGACCTAGACAACCGCACCGCCTCAGCGCTGCTCTCGGCCAAGTACGGTGGCAACACCTTCTACGTCGGCCTGCAAAAGCTCACCGGTGACAACGCATGGATGCGGGTCAACGGCACCAGCGGCGGTACCCTGGCCAACGATAGCTTCAACAACAGTTATGACAACGCCCGAGAGAAATCCTGGCAACTGCGCCACGACTACAATTTCGTTGCCCTTGGCATCCCCGGCCTGACTTTGATGAACCGCTACATCAGCGGGGAAAACGTGCACACAGGCAGCATCACCGATGGCAAGGAGTGGGGACGTGAGTCCGAGCTGGCCTATACCGTGCAGAGCGGCACCTTCAAGAACCTCAACTTGCGCCTACGTAATTCCAGCATTCGTCGGGACTACAGCAGCAATGAGTTTGATGAGAACCGTCTGATCATCAGCTATCCATTGAGCCTGCTCTAACGCCTTGGCAAGCAGATTCGCCCCACAGGTGGCCATTGTCGTTCACGAAGTCGTGTACGACATCAATCCCCTGCGGGTGCGAGCCTGCTCAGCCGCAGTCACTACTTGGAGCTCGTCAAATGTTCCCTGATCTTAAAATCCGCACCGGTATGATCACGGTGCTCTTACTCTTCATCGTGGCATTGCTCTTCTTGACCCTGAGCAGTTGGCGGGCGGCAGTCACCAGCCACGACGAGATCATCGAGTTGAACAGCGCCACTATTGTCATCGACGGCGTAAACAATTCGCTGCTATTGGCTACCCGAACCAGTGCTAACGTCTCTTCGGCGTTCATAGAAAGTATGGGCGGCCACGTTGAGGATGCACAAGCGCGTCTGTTGCGTAGCGAGGGTATCTGGGTGGAAAGTATCGCCAAGCTCAACGCTGCCGCCGACGCCATTAAAGATCCGGTGCTCAAGGGTATGGCCGACGAACTCAAGGTCTGCTTCGACAAGTTCGGGGCTGCCGTTGTCGGCCAGCGCGCAGCGGTGCGTGCTTTGTCGGCCGCAGATTACATTGAGTCAAATAAAGCGGCCGTTGATGGCATGGCCAAGCTGCAGGCGGTACGCCTAAAGCTGGTTGGCGAGCTGGAAACACGAAGCAAGCAGATCATTGTGCAATCAGTTGATCGGCTGAAAATGGCGCAGACCGTGGCAGCTACACTGGGCGTTATTACATTGGCCATGGCCATCCTGTGCTGGGTCTTTATCGCTACCCGTGTATTGCGGCCCTTGCGCGATGCAGGTCAACATTTTCGACGTATCGCAGGTGGCGATCTCACTCAGCCTGTGACCGTTCCTGGCCGCAACGAAATTGGCGAACTCTTCGTCGAGCTTCAGCGCATGCAAACCAGTCAGCGCGTCACCCTGGATCTGATCACCGGTTCCGCGACCCAACTGGCGTCAGCTGCACAAGAACTGAATGCGATAACAGGAGAGAGCAATCGTGGGCTTCAGCAGCAGAACCAGCAATTGGAACAGGCCGTCACGGCAGTCAACGAAATGACGAGCGCCATCGAAGAGGTGGCTCGTAACGCCGTGTCGACTTCGCAAACGGCCGCTGCCTCCGACAACCTATCGAAAAAGAGCCGTCAGCAAGTTCACGAGAATATCGAGGGAACCCAATCGATGACAGCCGATATCCAGGGCAGCGCCGAATGCATTCAAAATCTGGCTCATGAAGTGCGAAACATTAGCAAAGTACTGGACGTAATACGGTCGGTTTCCGAACAGACCAACCTACTGGCGCTCAATGCAGCCATTGAAGCAGCACGCGCCGGTGAAGCTGGACGTGGTTTTGCGGTGGTGGCCGACGAGGTACGGACGCTGGCATACCGGGCGCAGGAGTCGACTCGTGAAATCGAACAGATCATTGCTAGCGTGCAGAGCACAGCTGAACAGGCGGTTGGAGCTATGCATGCTAGTTCGTCTAAAGCACAGGTGGCGCTAAACATGACTCAAGCGAGCGGTGTAGTGCTGGAAGAAGTATTCGCTGCCATCGGCCAGATCAATGAGCGCAACCTGGTGATCGCGAGCGCAGCGGAAGAACAGGCGCAGGTGGCGCGTGAAGTGGACAGCAATCTCCTCACAATCCGCGACCTGTCGGCGAAATCTTCGGAAGGTGCGCAACAAACGAACACTGCCAGCAAGCAGCTGACACAGCTTGCGGAGGAGTTAAGCGGGCTGGTAGGACGCTTTCGCACGTGACTATTGGTAGTTTCCCCGTAAATGGGCAAACTCAAACTGTTTCATTGAGCCTCCTCGCGAAGCAGTGCTCCAGGCACATATTAGGTTGGTGACGGGCCTGAACCACTGCCTGCCTCAAGGATTACCTGGCGAATCGTATCCATCAGGGCTTGAGCCACCGGAGAGTGCAGGCAGCCGCTACGATAAGTCAGGCCGATGGCCCGGGTAGTTTGCCTCAGCTCCAGCGGCAGGATGCACAATTCGCCCGAGGAAATCTCATGTTCCAGCTGGTGAGTGGACACTGCGGCGAGCATGTCCGAACGCAATAACAGTCCACGAATGATAGACATGTCGCCGCTTTCCACCATCGGTCGGGGCGGCGCAATCCCGAACCGGGTGAAGCACTCGTCGAGCATCTGCCGGGCGGGCGATCCGGCGCGAGGCAGTACCCACTGGGCGGCGCTAAGCTCATCTTGCAAAGCCGTTTTTAGATAGAGCGGGTGATCACGCCGCGCCACCACTACCATTTCCTCCGTGAGCAACACTTCGCCGCTCAGGTCGCTGGCGTAGGCCTGCGGCCGTAGGGCGCCAAAAATGAAGTCCACATCGCCGGCTCGCAACTCGGTCGCCAGCAGATCGAATGGGCTTTCGTTGGTGATAACTTGGGTCGCAGGGTGTTCGGCCATCAAGCGCACGATGGCCTCGGGCAAAATACGCGTACGACCCAAGGGCAGGGCACCGACATGTACCACGCCTTGCAGGTCACCGCGCATTGCGGTGATATCGGTCTCGATATGGCGCAACTCGTTCAGCGCCCGACGGATCGGAAAGAGGATTTCATGGCTGACACGCGTCGGCTGCAGCCCGCGAGGTGTACGCTCGAACAATGATTGGGCACAGCCATTTTCCATGACCTTGATGGTCGAGCTGATCGCCGGCTGGCTCAGACCAAGCAAGCTGGCAACGGTCTGCATATGGTGGGTTTCACAAAGTTTGACAAAAACTTGCAGACGCCTGTTCTGGAACAGGTAAAGCGGTTCGACAGCACGCTTCTCCCCACTACCTAGTAAGCGTGGCACGCTTTCGAGCTCCACCAGTACCCGACGCGCCCGAGGCAATAGCCGCGCACCGTAATCGGTCAAACGCATACCGTTGGCATGACGTTCAAACAACGGTACATCCAGCCGGGCTTCCAATTCGGAAATAGACCGGGTGACCACCGACTGCGCCCGGAACAGGGCCACAGAAGCCTTCGAAACGCTGCCATGGTCGGCGACTCTGACGAAGGCTCGCACCTGCATCAGGCTGGGAAGTTCATTGGTCTCCATGGGAAGCGTGCTCTACATATCGATGTTTAAGTCTGACTATGCATCGCCCATTGGCTGTAGACAATAAAAAAAAAGCATACCTCGAAAACTCTAACGCATTTCTACCTCAGTGGTTCGCGGTGCGATGCTCTTTCGAAACGCAGGAGGAGAATCCGCAATGAACGAATCACCAAAAAACGCGCTGGTCGTCAGCGCACACTCTGCCGATTTCGTCTGGCGTGCCGGTGGTGCCATCGCGCTGCATGCACAGCAGGGTTACAACGTGCACATCGTCTGCTTGTCCTTCGGCGAACGCGGTGAGTCCGCCAAGCTGTGGCGCAAGGGCGAGATGAGCGAAGGAAAAGTCAAAAGCGCTCGCCGCGAAGAGGCCCAGGCCGCCGCCGATATCCTGGGTGCCAGTGTCGAGTTTTTCGATATCGGCGACTACCCGATGCGTGCCGACAAGGAAACGCTGTTTCGCCTGGCCGATGTGTTCCGCCGGGTTCAGCCAGAATTCGTGTTGAGCCATTCGCTGAAAGACCCTTACAACTACGATCACCCGCTTGCCATGAACCTGACCCAAGAGGCGCGTATCATCGCCCAGGCCGAAGGCTACAAACCGGGTGAGAAAATCGTCGGCGCACCACCGGTCTACAGCTTCGAACCTCACCAGCCCGAGCAATGCGAATGGCGCCCTGACGTGTTGCTGGACATCACTTCGGTCTGGGACAAAAAGTACGCCGCCATCCAGTGCATGGCCGGTCAGGAACACCTCTGGGAGTACTACACGCGCGTTGCCCTGCAGCGTGGTGTGCAAGCCAAGCGCAACGTAGGGATCACCTCCAGCCGCGACATCATTTATGGCGAGGGCTACCAAAGCATCTTCCCGCGCGTGACGGAGAATCTGGGATGAGCGAGTTGATCGGAAAAACCGGTGTTGTCGTGCGCAACATCGCCAGGGCCGACCAGGTGTTGGTCGATGAATTGCGGCGCTTCGGTGTCGCGACCGTCCACGAATCTCAGGGGCGAAAAGGCCTGCTGACGTCTTCGATCACACCAATACAACGAGGCACAGTGATCAGTGGCTCGGCGGTCACGGTGCTGGTGGCGCCGGGCGACAACTGGATGTTCCATGTGGCGGTGGAGCAGTGCCGCCCCGGCGATATCCTGGTGGTCGCCCCCAGTTCGCCATGCACCGACGGCTACTTCGGCGACCTGCTCGCCACTTCGCTCAAGGCTCACGGCGTGCGCGCCCTGGTGATCGATGCCGGCGTGCGTGATACCCACACGCTGCGCGAGATGGGGTTCCCGGTATGGTCTCGTGCCATCAGTGCTCAGGGCACGATCAAGGAGACCCTTGGTTCGGTCAACTTGCCACTGGTATGCGGCGGTCAGTTGGTCAACCCTGGTGACGTGGTGGTAGCCGATGACGATGGTGTGGTTATTGTACGTCGCGGCGAAGTGCCCCAGGTTGTCGAAGCCAGTCGAGCGCGTGCCGATCTGGAAGAGCAAAAGGCCTTGCGCTTGGCGAAGGGCGAATTGGGGCTGGACATCTACAACATGCGTGCACGCCTCGCTGAAAAAGGGTTGCGGTACGTCGACAGTCTTGACGATCTCGGAGATTGAGCATGAGCCAGACACGCATTCCTTGCCTGTTGATGCGCGGGGGGACGTCGAAAGGGGCTTATTTCCTTGCTCAAGACTTGCCAGAGGCGTCGGCACTGCGAGACCGCGTTTTGCTGGCCGTCATGGGCTCGCCTGATGCGCGCCAGATCGATGGCATCGGTGGCGGCGACTCGCTGACCAGCAAGGTGGCGATCATTAAGCCGTCCACGCGTGCCGAAGCTGATGTCGACTACTTGTTTGCCCAAGTGTTGGTGGAGGAGCCGCGAGTCGATTATGGCCAGAACTGCGGCAACATCCTCGCCGGTGTCGGCCCGTTCGCCATCGAACGCGGACTGGTGGATGTGACGGGGGATGTGACCCCGGTACGTATCTTCATGGAGAACACCGGGCAGATTGCGATTGCGCATGTGCCTACTCCCAATGGTGCGGTTTGCTATACCGGTGATGCGCGAATCGACGGAGTTCCCGGCGGTGGTGCGTCGTTGATCGTGGAGTTCGAGGATGTCGCCGGCTCCAGTTGCGGTGCTTTGTTGCCGACTGGCAACGCAGTGGATCTGTTCGACGGCGTTGAAGTCACCTGCGTGGACAATGGCATGCCAGTGGTGCTGATCCGAGCCGAAGACCTCGCTTTGGGCGGCTATGAGAGTCCGGCACAACTGGATGCCAATACTGAGTTGAAAGCCCTCCTTGAATCGATCCGCCTGCAGGCCGGCCCGCGCATGAACCTCGGTGATGTGAGCCAACGCAACGTGCCCAAAATGTGCCTGATTGCACCGGCACAGGCCGGTGGGGCGCTCAGCACCCGCACATTCATTCCTCATCGTTGCCATACCAGCATTGGGGTGTTCGGTGCGGTCAGTGTTGCCGCTGCCTGCTTGATCGAGGGCAGTGTGGCTTCACGTCTGGCCAGGGTGAAGGATGGAGACGTAAAGCAAGTTTCGGTTGAACACTCGATGGGCGAGTTCACCGTGGAACTGCGTCTGGACAATGGCCAGTTGGTCAGTTGCGGGCTGATGCGAACGGCAAGGTTGTTGTTGGATGGAGCCGTATGTGTTCCCGCGAATTTGTGGGCAGGCCGGGGCCCATCTCGGCGATAACACTCAGCGAAATGCAAGACCTGGTGCCGACGGGCTGCGCCCTGTGCAGCCGCAGTCGGTACCCAGCAGCTAAAGTCGGACACCCATCCATCGACGGCAAGCAATCAGCCGACAAAGTGTGTGACTCCATTGGTTTGATCTCCATCAGCGAGCATCTGTTTCAATCGCTGACGTTCCTCAGTTCCAGGCAGTACGCCAGTCGTCTTCGCCTCCAGCACGGTAATGCCCTCTGCGTTCAGTATTCTGACTTCTGCTTTTGCGCGACCGCGCTCATCGATATCAACGATGAGCCAGTGGCAGGTGATCTCGTCTCCCGCATAAACGGGACGTTCAAACTGGAAACTCATTCCTGTAGCGAGCCAACCAATTTGCCCACCCACTTCGGTGACGAGGCTGGCCGTCAGCAAGCCATGGGCAATGGGGGCCTTGAACCCACGCAACTCTGCGTAGCGTGTGTCGCAGTGAACCGGATTGTAATCGCGAGAGATTTGCGCGAATCGGCGAATATCGTCCTCTGTAAAACAGCGGACTACCGTGAATCGGTCTCCTACCTCAAGACCTTCGGCCGCACGCTCTCTTGGACTTTTCATCACAACTCCCTGGGCGGTGAGGGCTGAGCCTGAAAAGTATGGTCAGGGCCTGGAAATGTTCCAGCATTCACCTCAAGCGCAAAGTCCCTCGCTGCCGAGTGAAGTACTGATCGAAGATCTGCGTATTGTTTGACGAATCGCGGCAGACGACCGCCGCGCATTCCGGCCATGTCCTGCCAGACCAGCACCTGGGCATCGCAATGATTACCCGCGCCAATCCCGACAGTCGGAATTGAAATGGCTTCCGTGATCGCTCGACCGACGTCACCAGGCACCATCTCAATCAGAACAGCAAAGGCACCAGCGGCCTCAAGCGCTTTGGCACTATCAATCAGGCGCTGCGCATCTTTGCCTCGGCCCTGGACGCGGTAACCGCCCAGCTGATGTTCCATCTGAGGGGTAAAGCCAATGTGCGCCATGACCGGTATGCCTGAGTTCACGAGCTTCTCGACCTGCGGCAGCATTTCGATCCCGCCCTCGAGTTTGACCGCATGCGCACCGCCTTCTTTCATGAAGCGCACCGCTGTATGGAAGCACTGTTCCGCAGATGCCTGATAGGAGCCGAATGGAAGATCGGCGATCACCAGTGCCCGTCGGGTCGAACGGCTGACCGCACGAACCAGCGGGATCATTTCGTCAACGGTGATCGATAGCGTGGATTCATTACCATAGACATTGTTGGATGCAGAGTCGCCGACTAACAGGACGGGTATTCCCGCTTCCTCGAAAATGGCTGCGGTGTACATGTCATACGCAGTGAGCATCGCCCATTTCTGGCCCTCCATTTTCATTTGTTTCAGGTGCGGAATTCGCACTCGGGTCGCCGGTTGGGCGTTGCCATACGGCGAAGGCTGATCGCTCATGATGTGGTCTCGCGGAAAAATTGGATTAACTGAACATCTGCTCGCTGAGCAGAATGACTGCGATGATGATCATGGCCGCGCCGGAAAAACGACTGACGAATTGAGCTGCAGCTGGACGTGCCCGCAGTACCACCTGCGAGCCAAATCCGACCAGCAGATAGATCACGCCGCAACTGACGGTGTGGATGAGCCCCAGCGCAATCATTTGCGTCGGCACAGGCCAGGCAGCGGTGGCGTCGGTGAATTGCGGTAAAAGCGCCAGGAACAGCAGGAACACCTTCGGATTCAGCCCGCTCACGCAAAGCCCCTTGATCGCCCAGCGCGTCCAGGATCCCGATGTCTGAACTTCATCAGAGTGTGGTGTAGCGGGGTGCGCAAGCATATTCAGGCCCAGCCAAAGTAGATAGCCTGCCCCGGCAACGGTCAGTACGGTCAAGGTAGTAGGGTGGTTGGCCACCAGCGTGCCGACACCGCCGGCAACAATCATGGTTGCGATCAAATGGCCGGACAACAGCCCACCCACGGCGGGTATGACCACTCGGCCCTTTATGCCTGCCGAAATTGCATAGGCCCAATCTGCGCCAGGGGTAATGACGAATAAAATCGACACTGCCCAAAAGGCAACGAAAACGCTCAAGGTCATGGTGCTATCCACCCCTGCTGCTGACATCCCGCGTACTGCATCGTCCCGCTCCGGTAATTATTGATGCGAGGAAGAATAATGAATTATTGTTAGAATTTACTTCCAAAGATAATCAGCTAATCGCTATTGGTGGGGAGATTCTTCTAGATGGACAGGATTGATCGCAAGATTCTTTCCGAACTGCAAAAGGACGGTCGCCTTTCAGTCACCGAGCTCGCCGAGCGCGTTGGGCTGAGCCTTTCCCCTTGCCATCGACGGGTACGCGCACTGGAAGAGTCGGGTGTGCTGCTCGGCTATCGAGCACAACTTGATCCAGGCGCATTAGGCCTTAACTTTTCCGCCATGGTATTTGCCACGTTGCGTGAAGGTGACAGGCAAGCGGTCGAGGCATTCGAGAGAGCGCTTGTTGATATCCCGCAAGTGGTTGACGCTCAACGATTATTTGGCGAGCCAGATTACCTGCTGCACATCATCACTCAAGATCTGCCAGCGTTTCAAAGGCTCTATGATGAGAACCTTTCGACGCTGCCCAATGTGCAACGTCTGACCTCAACGCTTGTAATGAAACGGGTCGTTCAGGACAGGCCCCTTCCTTTGTGACTGGGGCCAGCGCATCAAGATTGGCTAGCCACCTCTTGAGCGAGTTTCAGTGAGATCAGAAGGGACACGGTCAGCAGGCCAGCGATGAAAAGTCCCACGCCCAGCCAGTGAGCATGCTGCCAGAACATCCCTCCCCAAGTACCCGCAACGCTGGCTCCTATGTAGAAGAAAATCTGATAAAGGGAGGTAGCTTGTCCTTTTGCAGTCTTCGCGCATCGACCGATCCAGCTGCTGGCAACAGCATGAGAACCAAAAAAACCGAATGTGAAAATCACTGTGCCGATGACGAGTGAGTAGATGTTGTTCGCTAGCGTGAGCACGACGCCGATCAATGTCATTAGAATGATCTTCCAGAAAACTTTTGGTCGTCCGACTCGGTCTGCCAAAGAGCCAACTTTGGCTGAACTGTAGAGGCCTGTCAGGTATACAAAAGACGACAGGCTGACCATCTGTTGGCTTAGAAAGAACGGGCCTTGGAGTAGGTGATAACCGATATAGTTGAAAAAGGTTACCAGGCTGCCCATCAGCAAGAACGCCTGAAAGTAGAGCAGGCGCAATGCTGAGTTTTGGAAATGGAGAAGAAACCCTCCCATCAGATTTTTCGTGTTGATTGCGCGGGGTGTGAAGTGCCGAGACTCCGGCAAGTAGCGCCAGAAAAGTACCGCGGCAACCACACCAACAATGCCTATCGCCCCCACGGCCATGCGCCATGATCCGTACTCAAGAATCAGTCCACTGACCAAGCGTCCTGACATACCTCCGATCGCACTGCCACCAATATATAAGCCGATCGCGACGCCTATGTTGCGAGGATGTATCTCTTCACTCAGGTAGGTCACAGCAAGCGCCGTTATGCCGCTAAGCGACAACCCGAGTAGCCCACGCATCAGTAGCAAGCTCTGCCAGGTTGGCATCACCGACGCCAGGAGGGTACATAGCGCAGCGGCCATCAACGCGACCACCATTACAGGCTTTCGACCCAAGGCGTCTGAAATTGGGCCAGTTAAGATGAGTCCAATTGCCAAGGTAATGGTCGAAACAGACAAGATGAGGCTGCTCTGGGCGGCATTGATTGAAAAAGCCTCTGACAAGGCGGGCATCATCGGTTGAACGCAGTAGAGCAGAGCAAAACTGGAAAATCCTCCGGCTAGTAATGCCCACGAGGTTTTACGGAACTGAGGGGTTCCTTTCTCTATGTAACTCGAGACAGGTAGTACGTCCAACAACGCTTGGTTTTGCTGAAGGGAAGGGGAAGTGGGGGTGAGCGCATTCGAGACAGCTGTCACGTTCAATACCGCTAGGTAGCCGAAAATGTTTTGGATAGCGAGCCGGGCAAAGCCGACTCGCGCAGCAGTTAATAAATGACTGACTCAACGATGGGCTGATTGTCACGTATGCGCTCGTAACCCAAGGGCGACAGATCCAGTGTCTTGTATTTGCCGTGAACGATCAGCTCAGCCACTCCGCGGCCAGTTGCAGGGGAGTGCATGACTCCGTGGCCTGAGAAACCGGTTGCGAATACGAAATTGGTGATTTGGTCGTGTGCACCAACGATGCCATTGTGATCCAGCAAATTCATTTCATAGTGACCTGCCCATGACCGCTGCAGGCGAATCTGCTCCATCTCTGGGATGCGATGTGCCAGAAGTGGCCACAGTGTTTCTTCGAGCAAATGATGGCTCGGCTCGAAGTCACCCTCGGCATGTACGTCCACCGGTTCTTCCAGAGCAATACCAGCGATGAACCCATCGCCTTCAGGACGGATCCACGCGCCGGAATTATCGAAAAGCATTGGAAAGCCTTCGGTCGGTACCGGTGTTTTGATGTGAAAGACGGTTCGTTTACGTGGCTCTACCGGCAGATCAATCCCCAGCCAGCTCGCTACTTTTCCGCTTGCCGGCCCAGCGGCGTTGACGCACCAGGCACATGGCAAACTGGTTCCGTCTGCTAGTTGGACGGACTCGACTTTGCCGCCGTTATAGGTGATACCGCAGGCTTCGCCTTGTATATATTCAACGCCAAGTTTTTTGGCTTCACGGCGAACCAATTGCAGCAGCGCCCAAGCGTCAAACCAGCCTTCGTTTGCGGCTCCATAGGTCGCGATTCCAAGGTCTTCGGCGTTGATCCAGGGGAAGCGCTCTTTGGTTTGTTCAGGGGTCAGAATATCAACCGTGGCACCATGCTCGCGCTGCATCATAGCTGTGGTGCGTTGCACGTCGGCTCCATCTGGTGACCCGAGCATGAGATACCCACGCTCCTCAAAACCGATGTCTGCATCTTCGCCAAACCACTTCTTGATATCTTTGAAAACTCCGGCGCTGAAAAGACTCATGTTGATGTTGAAAGGGCAGCCGAATTGGGTACGGATCGAAGACGCGGAGAGAGCGGTGGAGGAGAACTGATAGGTACTATCGCGCTCGATAACTTTGATCGAACCTTTATGGCCCTCACGTCGCAGGAAGTAAGCGACGAAGCTGCCGATGATGGCGCCGCCGATGATGACAACTGAATCGGTTGGATGGGTCACGGGGAAATCCTCAAGTAGCGAACTCGGCACAGTCTGCTGTAACCAGGTGGCGGTGGCTTGTGATTTACTCCGTGGATTTTTACGGCTTTCTGCATAGTCATTTTTGCTCGGGTGATCTCGGAGCTTCACGATGTGTTAAGGATGAATTTCTCCTCCGCTTATATTTTTTCTAGTCTTTATCGACCGTTTTCGGTGCGCACTTGGTAGATCATGACCCAATGGGGTGCGGCTACCTTGCCAAGTTTCTAGCGGGAGGTTGCACAATGAGACGCCTTGATTTCCCCCTATACGCCTGGCTAGTCTGGTGTAAGGTAGATACCTGTAAATGTTGGATTGGATACAAAAATGTTCAGGTGTGATGACTTGCTACGTAGCGCCGACGAAAATCTGCCATTACTGGAGCAGGTATTTGATCGACTGCCGGATGTGATGTTCTTTGTTAAAGACAATGAAGCACGCTATGTAATGGTCAATCAGGCGATCGTTGACCAGGCAGGGATGCGTAGCAAGCAACAGGTTATAGGCTTAACCGCAGACGAGCTTTTTCCGGGAACAGGTCACAACACGTTGGCTCAGGATATGAGTGTGATCAATGATGGAAAAAAAATCGTGGATCTGCTTCGTTTGTATTTCTCTGCTGACGGAAGGAAGCAATGGTGTCTCAGCTCTAAATTCCAATTCAAGGATCCGGTGACGGGAAATTTTGGCCTGGTGGGGATATCGCGAATTTTGCCCAGACCGGATGAGAAAAAAAGCAGCTATAAAAGACTGATGGATTTCATACGAATTCTGGAAACAGATAGCGATCAAAAACTGCTTATTTCGGATGTTGCCCAGAGCGTCAATCTGTCCGTTGATACGCTGGAGCGTTTAACGAAAGAGATCTTCCAGCTTACACCCAAGCAGATGCTCATCCGGATTCGTATAGACAAGGCCTGTCGATTGTTGGAGGAGTCGCAAGCCAGTATCACCGACATCGCTGGCGAGTGCGGCTATGCCGATCACAGCGCATTTTCTCGTCAGTTCAAAGCCGCAACGCACTTCACCCCTCAGCAGTACCGATTGAGCCTTCAGGCTCAGTAACTCCTCGCTTATCCGACTTTTTTCATTTGGACGCTGCTGTATCCAGGCGGGGCATTTCGTGCCCGCTCGCCCGCTTGCTATGCAAAAAACCGCATCGAATCGGCTGTGTTAGTGCAAGCCAGTGTCCGCTTATTGTCGGCAAAATGAGCACACATGCCAGGGCCGGCACCCATACGAAGATCAATAAAATAAGCCCTTGATATTGGCAGGCGGCTTCCCGGAGTTTGCCAATTTTCTTCTGCTGATCCCTTAAAGACCTTCTTTTTCAGTCGCGTTGTGCAGTTTGCGGTATGGAGTTGAGGGTCGCAATAGAGCTGTTCTACCTTGGAGCGAGCGATATGAGTGGTAAAGCAAAACCGTTTTTGGTGAGTGCAACGTTGGCTGCTGCGTTAGTCAGCGGTGCCGTTCATGCTGATGTTGTGATCGGTGTGGCTGGGCCCTTTACGGGCACCTATGCGGCTTATGGTGATCAGGTCTGGCGAGGAGCCCAGGCTGCCGCAGAAGCCATAAATAACGATGGCGGTATCAATGGCGAGAAAATTCGCCTAGTTAAGGGCGACGACGCCTGTGACCCAAAACAAGCAGTCGCTGTTGCGAACCGGTTGATCGAGTCAGACAAAGTGGTCGCAGTGGTAGGTCACTTCTGTTCGTCATCAGTTATTCCGACGAATGAGATTTACGCCGATGCCGGCGTCGTCAGCATCAGTCCGGCAGCAACCAACCCTAAAGTGACTGAGCGTGGGTTGCCAACAGTTTTCCGCAACTGCGGACGCGATGATCAACAAGGCATCGTCGCTGGCGATTACATCGCTGATGTCCTCAAAGCCAAGCGAGTTGTGATCATTCATGACAAGGATACGTACGGTCAGGGCTTAGCCGACGCGACAAAGCTTGAGCTCAACAAAAAGGGTGTCAAGGAAGTGCTTTACGAGGGTTTGACCCGCGGAGAAAAGGACTTCAATGCCCTCGTTACAAAGATTCGCTCGACTGATCCCGAAGTGGTCTATTTCGGTGGTTTGCATCCAGAAGCTGGCCCGCTTGTACGGCAGCTGCGTGAACAGGGTGTTACAGCGAAATTTATTTCTGGCGACGGCATCGTGACCGATGAGTTGGTCAGCGCCGCAGGCGGGGCTCAGTACGTGAATGGCGTGATGATGACATTTGGAGCCGATCCGCGTAACAACCCTGCCGGTAAAACTGTCGTTGAAAAATTCCGAGCCAATGGCTACGAGCCGGAAGGCTACACCCTGTATTCCTATTCTTCGGTTCAAGCATTAGCGGCGGCGTTCAGTGCGATCAAAAGCACCAACGGTGAGAAGGCTGCTGTTTGGTTAAAGAACCATCCGGTACCTACTGCGATTGGCAACAAAGAGTGGGACAAGAATGGTGATCTGAAGGTTTCCGATTATGTGATGTATCAGTGGGGCCCTGACGGCAAATACAAACAAATTTGACCGGGTGCTCACTTGTCTCGACCCGTTAGCGGGTCGAGACAAGGTGCGTGTTTCTCAACTCACTGACGGAACTCTAATCGTGGACGGCATCTTTCTTCAGCAGATGGTGAATGGCCTGACGCTTGGCTCAGTGTATGGGCTGATTGCGATCGGATACACCATGGTCTACGGCATTATCGGGATGATCAACTTCGCCCATGGCGATGTGTATATGGTCTCTGCGTATTTAGCTGCAATCGGGCTAGCCGTATTTTCTTTCTTCGGTCTCCAGTCATTTCCCTTCCTCATTCTGGGCACCCTGGTTTTCACGATTGTGGTCACAGGTGTGTATGGGTTAGTGATCGAGCGCGTGGCCTATAAACCGCTGCGTAACTCGACGCGATTGGCGCCGCTGATCAGTGCCATAGGCATGTCTCTGATCCTGCAGAACTACGTGCAAATAAGCCAAGGGGCGCGTCAGCAGGGCGTGCCTACTTTGCTTGAAGGATCGATGAGGTTTTCGATCGGCACCGGCTTTGTTCAGCTTACCTACACCAAGATTTTCATCCTGATTGCAGCTTTCATCGGCATGGCGATCCTCACGTGGTTAATCAAGTGCACGAAGCTTGGACGGATGTGCCGCGCCGTGCAGCAAGACCGAAAAATGGCATCGATTCTGGGGATCAATACGGATCGAGTTATTTCTTACGTGTTCATCATTGGCGCTGCCATGGCTGCTTTGGCAGGTGTTCTGATCACCATGAACTACGGCACGTTTGATTTTTATGCAGGTTTCATCATCGGCATAAAGGCATTCACAGCAGCAGTACTCGGTGGGATCGGGTCGTTACCAGGAGCCATGTTCGGTGGCTTGATATTGGGTGTCGCTGAGTCGCAATTCGCAGGGATGGTCAACAGTGATTACAAGGACGTTTTCAGCTTCGCGCTGCTGGTACTCATCCTGATCTTGCGACCACAAGGCCTGCTTGGCCGTCCCCTAGTTACAAAGGTGTGAGCATGTCTTCCATAACTCTGAATAAAGCACTAGGGAATGAAGCGCATCGCTTCAAATCCTACGATATCAAGAAAAGCCTTATCGAGACGTTGGTCGCTGGCCTCTTGGCGTTGATCGTTTTTGGCCCGGTTGTGGGTGTCGTTCTGGACGGTTATAGCTTCAACTGGCAACCCGCTCGAGTAGCCTGGATGACAGCGATTGTCATGGCTGGACGTTTGGCGTTGAGCCTGTTCCTACAAACTCAAACAGGGCAGCGGTTATCCCATCATTTCACTCACGCCGACAGCGGTGTGCATGTCTTAAAGCCTGATCACAGATCACGCCTGCTCTGGATCATGCCATTGGTGGTGGTCGTCGCTCTGATCTTTCCAGCCTTCGCTGACAAGTACCTGATTACAGTGGTCATCCTTGGTCTGATCTACGTTCTTCTGGGTCTTGGCCTGAACATCGTGGTCGGTCTGGCAGGTCTTCTAGATTTGGGTTATGTCGGCTTTTATGCGATCGGGGCTTATGGCCTGGCATTGGGATATCAATACCTGGGGCTCGGGTTCTGGTCTGTGTTACCACTGGCCGCTATTGCTGCTGGGTTCGCGGGTTGTCTATTGGGCTTTCCGGTTTTGCGGCTGCATGGCGACTATCTGGCCATCGTGACCTTGGGCTTCGGTGAAATCATTCGACTGGTGCTCAACAACTGGCTGTCCTTCACTGGCGGCCCCAACGGTTTACCAGTTCCAGCACCTACATTCATGGGAATTGAGTTCGGTAGGCAGGCGAAAGAGGGTGGGATACCGATCCACCAATTGCTGGGTATGGATTACAACCCCAACCTCAAATTTATCTTCATTTACGTCGTGCTGTTCCTGGTGGTTCTGGCTGTGTTGTACATCAAGCATCGCCTTACCCGCATGCCGATCGGTCGAGCATGGGAGGCCTTGCGTGAAGATGAAATCGCCTGCCGCTCCATGGGCCTGAACCATGTTCTGGTCAAGCTCTCGGCATTCGCTATTGGTGCCTCAACCGCAGGTCTAGCGGGTGTGTTTTTTGCCAGCTATCAAGGCTTCGTCAACCCGACCTCGTTCACCTTCTTCGAGTCTGCGCTGATTCTCGCCATCGTTGTACTCGGCGGCATGGGCTCCACGGTTGGCGTGGTGATTGCGGCGTTCGTGCTGACCGTGGCGCCAGAGATGCTTCGCAGCTTCGCTGAGTACCGCGTTCTTCTGTTCGGCATCCTGATGGTGCTTATGATGATCTGGCGGCCCCGTGGCCTGATCCGTATCAGCCGTATCGGAATCCGCCCACGCAAAGGTGTACTGACGAAAGTGGGGGGCGTGTAATGAACGACGAAATCGTTCTTTCCGTCGAGCACCTGGTGATGCACTTCGGTGGCATCAAGGCCCTCAGCGATGTCAGCTTGGAGGTGCGCCGCAATTCGATCTTTGCCTTGATCGGCCCCAATGGTGCAGGCAAGACCACCGTATTCAACTGCCTGACGGGTTTCTACAAGGCAACAGGCGGGCGCATAGAACTTAATGCTCGCGGCAAGAAGACCAATGTCATTCAGTTGCTCGGTGAACAATTTCTCCCCACCGACTTCATCTCGCCCGGTCGCTTCGCCAGACGTCTGTTCTACAAGATGTTCGGCGGTACGCACTTGGTAAACCGTGCAGGGCTTGCACGGACATTCCAGAACATTCGTCTGTTCAAGGAGATGTCCGTTATCGAGAACCTTTTGGTCGCCCAGCACATGTGGGTCAACCGCAGCATGGTTGCAGGGATCCTCAATACCAAGGGTTACCGCAAGGCTGAGGAAGACGCCATGAATACCGCTTTCTACTGGCTGGAAGTGGTCGATCTTTTGGATTGCGCCAATCGGTTGGCTGGTGAACTTTCCTATGGTCAGCAGCGCCGTCTGGAAATTGCCCGTGCCATGTGCACGCGTCCACAGGTGATCTGTCTGGACGAACCTGCTGCAGGCCTTAATCCACAGGAAACTGAAGCACTCAGCGGCATGATTCGTTACCTGCGTGACAACCATGACATGACCGTCGTGCTGATCGAGCATGACATGGGCATGGTTATGGGGATTTCCGACGATATCGTCGTGCTCGACCACGGCAATGTAATTGCCAAGGGCAAGCCGGAACAGATCCGCAACGATCCGAAAGTGATTGCCGCGTATCTGGGCGCAGATGAGGAGGAATTGGCATGACTAAGTCGATCCTCACACTGAAAGACATCGATGTGTACTACGGGCCGATTCAGGCTCTGAAGAAAGTCTCGCTAGAAATTAACGAAGGCGAAACTGTCAGCCTGATCGGTTCAAACGGAGCAGGTAAGTCGACGTTGCTGATGTCGATCTTCGGCCAACCACGTGCAGCAAACGGACAGATCGTCTTTCAAGGTACCGACATCACCCACAAGTCGTCGCACTACATTGCCTCTAACGGCATTGCTCAATCGCCAGAAGGACGCCGTGTGTTCCCCGACATGTCGGTGGAAGAGAACTTGATGATGGGCACCATCCCGATTGGGGACAAGTACGCCAACGAAGATATGCAACGCATGTTTGAACTGTTCCCGCGCCTCAAGGAGCGTAGGAACCAGCGTGCGATGACTATGTCCGGCGGTGAGCAGCAAATGCTGGCCATTGCACGTGCCCTGATGAGCCGCCCCAAGCTGTTGCTGTTGGATGAGCCAAGCCTCGGGCTGGCGCCAATCGTCGTCAAACAAATTTTCTCCACACTGCGTGAGCTTGCGAAAACAGGCATGACGATCTTCCTGGTCGAGCAGAACGCCAACCATGCGCTGAGGCTGTCGGATCGTGCCTACGTAATGGTTAACGGTGAGATTCGTTTGACAGGCACCGGGCACGAGTTACTGACCAACGATGAAGTTCGCAACGCATACCTGGGCGGCCACTGACTGTGTCGCGCTAACTCGTAAATCAGTGCGTTGAGGTCTCTACCACCAAAACTTCGAATTGAGTTTTTGATTATCCAAAGTAAACGGGAGTAGCTATGAAACACGTAAACAAGGTCGCATTGGTAACTGGCGCTGCACAGGGATTGGGTTTGGCGTGTGCCGAGCGTTTTTTGGCTGACGGTGCCAAGGTAGTGTTGGTCGATGTGCAAGAGGAAAAAGTTCGTGCACAGGCCGAGCGTCTCGGCGAAAACGCAACTTGGTACGCCGCGGATTTGAGCGATATTTCCTCATCAATGGCCAAGGCGATTGTAGCAAAGGCAGTGGATCACTTTGGCTCGCTGGATATTGTCGTAAACAACGCCGGAATTATCATCACCGCGGACTTCGTTGACTATCCCGAAGATGCCTTTGATAAAACTCAGCGCGTTAACCTGAAGTCTCCTTTTTTGATCGGCCAAGCTGCAGCCCGCGTCATGATCGAGAAAGGGATCAAAGGTTCGATCATCAATATGTCGTCCATCAATGCTGTACTCGCCAACCCTACAGCGGTTGCTTACGCAGTTTCAAAAGGTGGCATCAAGCAGCTAACAGCCGTTATGGCCGTTGGTTTGATCTCGCATGGAATTCGGGTCAACGCGATCGGCCCAGGAACGATTGCGACCGATCTGGTGATGAACTCGGTAATGGCCAGCCCTGCACAGCGGCACACCGTGCTGTCTCGCACTCCAATCGCACGCGTAGGTCAAGCGTCAGAGGTGGCCAGTGTTGCGTCATTCCTGGCGAGCGAGGACGCGTCTTACATCGTCGGCCAGACCATCTATCCCGATGGCGGTCGCCTCATCCTGAACTACACCGTTCCTGTTAACGAGTGAGTCACTGACATGTCCTCTCTCGATCCCATGCCAAAAGTCTGCATTGCAGGCAGCCAAGGTTTGTTTCTTGATGCCGCCTCAATTGGATTCAGTGAGCCAATGCAGCAGCGAGTGCTTGCAACGGCGAATCTGGTTGCTCATTTGCCCGGCGTACGCGAAGTCGTACCTGGGATGAACAATCTGCTGATCGTTTATTCACCGACTGAAACTTCAGTCGGTGTGCTAACCGAGCAACTACTTCATGCCTGGTCGCATGTGACTGTTGATGAGCACGTGGGGCGAGAGATCGATGTACCAGTTATCTATGGCGGGCAACAAGGTGAGGATTTGGCCGTCATTGCCGAGCTGGCAAATATGGATGTTCAAACCTTCATAGGGTTGCACAGCGAGGCGGTTTATCGGGTTGCCTGTGTTGGCGCTATGCCAGGTTTTCCATACCTGTCTGGGTTGAACCCTAGACTCGCAACTCCCCGTCGCTCAGTGCCTCGGATGCGTCTGGAGGAAGGAGCAATCATTATTGGTGGTGCCCAGGCTGGGATCATGCCGTGCTCGGCCCCTTCCGGTTGGCACGTCATTGGCCGAACAGAACTGAAATTATTCGACCAGCGGCGTGAGTCGCCTTCGTTCTTGCAACCAGGCGATAGCATTCGCTTCAGCATTGCTGGAATTGAATCATGATCGAAATTCTATCTACTGGTGCCTTGAACTCTGTTCAGGATTTGGGGCGCAAGGGTTACCTCAACATTGGCGTAGGCCAATCTGGCGCTATGGATAGGTTTGCGCTCAGCACGGCCAACATCATGGTCGGCAACCCTGCAGATTTCGCAGGACTGGAGATCGTACTTTTCCCTGCGCGTCTGAGATTCATAACTGACAGTCGATTTGCACTAACTGGCGCGGATGCGCTGGCTCATTTGGATGGTTTTGAGTTGCCACCGAACTGGGCCTGTGAAGGCAAAGCTGGTCAGACATTGATTATTCAAGCCCCACGACGAGGTGCCCGGGTTTACCTGGCCTTCGCAGGTGGAATCGATGTTCCAGTGCTATTGGGCTCACGTGCGACGGATTTGAAAAGCGGTTTTGGTGGGTTTGAGGGCCGTGGGCTTTCTCGCGGTGATCAACTGGCATTGAATCTACCTCGGACAAAAAACACCGGCAGCTGTGGGCTCGCTGCTGCTCGTGAACTGCCATCTCTGACTACAGAAACCACCATTCGCGTATTAGCTGCTGCTCAGTATGAAGATTTCGAGGAGGAGGCCCGCGAGCGTTTTTTCTCTGAGCCCTGGCAGGTCACTCAGGAGACAAATCGCATGGGCATGCGACTGAGTGGGTCGGTGCTCAAGTTGCGCAGTCGGTTGGAGCTTCTGTCGCACGGAATTCTCCCCGGCACCGTTCAAGTACCTCCATCTGGCCAACCCATTATTCAGATGGCAGAGGCCAATACGTGTGGTGGCTACCCAAAAATCGCCAACGTCATCGACGCGGACTTATCGCTGCTTGGTCAAGCACCGGTCGGCAGCAAACTGCGTTTTTTGGTGGTTGATCTGGCAGAGGCAATCGAAGCTCAGACGCAGCAGGATCTCGAGCTTAACAAGTTAGAGCGGACGTTGGGCCTGACCCTTTGATGGGCCGGCAGGCCCACAATTTTTACGAGAGTATTTTCATGTCACAGCATGCATTGACGGTCGATTTGAACTCGGACATGGGCGAAGGTTTTGGCGCATATTCGATGGGCGATGATGAGGCCATTTTGAACATCGTCAGCTCTGCCAATGTCGCTTGCGGCTTTCACGGTGGCGACCCCGATATCATGGCTGCCACTTATGCGATGGCAAAAGAACGAGGCGTGGCCGTGGGCGCGCATCCCGGCTTTCCTGATCTCTGGGGTTTTGGTCGCCGGAATATTCCTTTCTCGGTGTCAGAAATAGAGCGGTTAGTGGCGTACCAGATTGGTGCTTCACAAGCGATGGCGAGCTATTCCGGCCATACGCTCACGCACGTCAAGGCTCATGGAGCGCTTGGAAATCTGACGCAAACTGACCCAGACGTTGCTGCTGCGGTGTGTCGCGCTATACATGCCGTAGACCCTTCTTTGATCTGTCTGGTCATTGCCCTGGGGCACCAGGCGCGCATTGCCTCCGAAATGGGCCTTGAAGTGCGCTCAGAGATTTTTGCCGATCGTGCTTATACCGAGGACGGGCATCTCGTCTCGCGCAAGTTACCTGGCGCGGTAATCCACAATCCTGACGAAGCTGCAGATCGGGTTGTACGAATGGTGCGTGCTCAAGGTATCGAAACCATCTCGGGCAAGATCATTCCATGCCCCATCGATTCAATTTGTGTCCATAGCGATACACCGGCTGCTGTCGCAATCGCCGCCCATGTGCGAAGCACTCTGGAAACCCAAAACGTTGTCATTGCCAGTTTCGTTTGAGCGTTAAGCGAATGACTGACGGTATCGTCAAAGCGAGAAGAGATATGAACATAGAGTTTATCGAGCGCCTGATTGAAATTGTCGAACGCTCGGGAGTCGCGGAGTTGGAATACAGCGAGGGGGACTGTCGCGTCCGTCTCGGCTTGCACGGTCTGACTGTTGTCGCTTCAGCACAGCGTGGACTGGTTGCCACCAACATCATTCCTGCGAGCGCTGCGACTGAAGATAGCTCAATAGCAGTCCCGCCTGTGTCATCAGATAAACCCGGCTATTCAGTGTCGTCCAGCTTGGTCGGAATTTTTTATCGTTCGCCTTCACCAGACAAGCCACCCTTTGTTGAGGTGGGAGATGTTGTCGAAGAAGGGCAGACGCTGGCAATCGTTGAGGCCATGAAGATGCTCAATCCCATTGAGGCAGATCGCAGCGGTCGCATTGTGGCGATCCTTAAAAGTGACGGCGAGATGATTGAAGCCGGTAGCCCTTTGTTCACAATCGAGGCGATGGACGATCATGAGTAAGCCGTTGTTTGACAGTGTACTTATCGCCAACCGCGGTGAGATCGCGTTACGTGTGTTGCGAGCTGCTAGGGATATAGGGGTGCGCACAATTGCGGTGCACTCCCAGGCTGATGCAGGTCTGCGCCATGTGGCATTGGCTGACCAGGCCATTTGCATAGGCCCGGCTGCAGCAAGTGAAAGTTATCTGAACTCCAAGCGCTTACTTCAAGCGGCGAAGCTCACAGACGCGGGAGCTATCCACCCGGGCTATGGCTTTTTGGCTGAAAACGCTGGCTTTGCTGCTGACATCGAAGCAGCAGGACTCGTATTTGTTGGGCCCAGCTCTGCATCCATCCGCTTGATGGGGGACAAAGTTTCGGCCAAGCAAGCGATGCTGGAGGCTGGTGTTCCGTGCGTCCCTGGCTCACCAGGCGCGCTGCCAGATGATGTCGAGCAAGTTCGCCACATTGCTGAGACGTGTGGATACCCACTCATCGTAAAAGCATCTGGAGGTGGTGGAGGGCGCGGCATGCGCATTGTCCGCACACCTGCTGAGCTGAATGAATCTGTGGCCATGACGCGTGAGGAGGCCGGGCGAGCCTTTGGTAATCCTGAGGTGTATCTGGAAAAGTTTCTAGAGCATCCCCGTCATATCGAAATCCAGATTCTGGCTGACAATTTTGGCAACGCCGTGTGGCTTGGCGAGCGTGACTGCTCAATGCAACGACGCCACCAGAAGATTATCGAAGAGTCTCCGGCTCCAGGTGTCGATAGAGAGGCTATTGCATTCATCGGCGAGCGCTGTGTGAAGGCATGCCAACTGATAGGTTACAGGGGCGCCGGCACGTTCGAATTCCTCTATGAGAACGGTGAGTTCTTTTTCATCGAGATGAACACCCGAGTTCAAGTTGAACATCCGGTTACCGAATTGGTAACAGGGGTGGATATCGTGCGTGAACAACTGCTGATTGCTCAAGGTTTCCCTCTGTCGATCGATCAAAGCCAAGTCACACTTCGGGGGCATGCGGTCGAATGCAGGATTAATGCTGAAGATCCGTTCAGTTTTGTCCCAGCCCCAGGGACAGTGAAGTCTTGGCTTCCACCTGGAGGGCCAGGTATTCGCATTGATAGCCACCTGTATTCTGGATATCAGGTACCACCCCATTATGACTCGCTTGTCGCCAAGTTCCTTGCCCATGGTTCCACCCGAGAGGAGGCTATCAACCGTATGGCCGGTGCCTTGGGAGAGGCGCAGCTCACTGGTATCAAAAATAATATCCCGCTGCATCAACGCCTCATGAGCGAACCAGGTTTCGTTCAAGGGGGATTCGACATTCACCATCTAGAACGCTATCTCGATCAGGATAAGGAGACGTCGAAATGAGCCCCGAATTCATCGAAAAGGTTGTGATTCTGCTTCAGAAACACTCTCTAAGAGCCTTTGAATTTGAGCAGGCGGGAGCCTGTTTAAGTCTGAGGTTCGACGCCAAGGCGAACGGCACCTCATCATCTGCTCACATTGAGATGGTAGAGGAGGAACCGTGCAAAATTATCCTCTCGCCGTCCATGGGCGTTCTGCGCCTCATTCATCCTCAGCGAGAAGAGTCGTTCGTAAAGATTGGAAGTGAGATCAAGGAAGGCCAGATCGTTGCGTTTCTGCAGAACGACGACCTGCTGGAGGAGGTTAAAGCAAGTTGTACAGGAGTGCTGGTCGCGGCTGTTGCTGAAGAAGGGCAAGTCATTGGCTTCGCGCAGCCCCTGTTTGAACTCCGTTAACTCAAGGTTTTTATCCATATGCACCAGGCAAATGCGGTAACAACTGAGGTGGGCTCTGATCAGCTCATTGTGAACGCTGCCATTGATTTGATTATGGAAGGCGGCTTTTCTGCAATGTCGATGCGTAGTCTGGCCAGAAAGGCGGGCATGCAGGCGGGGAGCCTTTATTACCACTTTCCAAGCAAGATTGATGTGCTCGAAGAAGTGCTGGATTCCCTTCTCCAGCAACGCTTGAACGACTGGCTGTCCATCAAGCCAAAACGTGCCAGCGCGTTAACGCAGCTCAATGCCTTCATCTCGTTTCACGTGGGGCGCGTATTGCGAAACTCTAGAGAGGAAGACTTGGTGATGCTCGAGCTCAAAAATCTAAAAGGGGCCCAGCGCGCGACGGTTGTTGCTCAAGATGAGCTGTACCGCAAGGAGCTCATTGCGATTATCAAGCGAGGTGTCTCAACTGGCATTTTCAATGTTTCGGATGTCGATATTGCGGCTCGGGCGCTGATGGGATTGTTGACCGGCGGAGCGACTTTTATAGCTGATTCCGAATCACTCGCTGTACAGACGCTTACCGAACTGTCCCGACGTTTGCTGGGTATTCAAAATAGTCAGAGGCTTAACAAATGAAACTGGATGATCTCTCCAGGGAAGATCTTTCGCAGCTGCATGCGCGTGCGCAGAATGATTATATTCGCCTTTGCGAGTTGAAATTGTCGATCAGCATGGCTCGCGGCGTTCCCAGCAGTGAGCAGCTTGAACTCTCTAACAAGTTGCTGGAGCTACCAGGGGTTGGAGATTACATAGCAGAGGATGGTACGGACTGCCGAAACTACATGGGGCAGCAAGGTATCCCTGAGGCTCGTAGACTGTTTGCACCCGTGCTGGGTGTGCCTGAAAGCCAGGTAGTGGTCAGCGGAAATTCAAGCCTTGCGCTTATGTACGACTGTCTGTCGTTCGCCATGCGCGGAGGAGTGCCTGGATCCATTCGTCCATGGCAGCAAGAAAAGGAGACAGTGGCCTTTCTCTGCCCTGTTCCGGGATACGATCGTCACTTCACTCTCTGCGAAGCTTTTGGCATTCGTTTGATCCCCATCCCAATGCTGGAAGATGGCCCGGACATGAGTGCAGTTCGTAGCTTGGTTGCTCGGGATGCTTCTATTCGAGGGATGTGGTGCGTTCCGAAGTACAGTAACCCTACGGGCACTATCTACAGTGAGTTGGTTATTGAGGCGCTCGCGTCGATGCCTACAGCTGCGCCTGACTTTCGATTGTTTTGGGATGACGCTTACACCGTGCATCACCTGACCGACGAAGATGTTCAGATTGAAAACATTTATGAAGCGTGCACGCGAAATGGTTATCCAAATCGTGCGCTTGTCTTTGCTTCGACTTCCAAGGTCACCCAGGCTGGTGCGGGCCTCGCCATGTTTGGTAGCTCGGGAGACAACATCAAGTGGTGGTTGCAACACGCTTCGGTGCGGAGTGTTGGGCCCGACAAAATAAATCAGCTCCGCCATGTCCGGTTTCTGCGTGATCTGAATGGCCTCAAAGCGCTGATGGATTCCCACAGGGAGCTGCTTAAACCTCGTTTCGACGCAGTGCTCGAAATCCTGGAAGCCAAGCTCGGCCAACACGGCTTTGCACAGTGGAGTACCCCTAAGGGTGGGTACTTCATCAGCGTAGATGTTTACCCAGGAACCGCGAAGCATGTCGTCGCGCTAGCCAAGGCAGCGGGTGTTCAGATGACAGATGCGGGGTCGTGTTTTCCCCATGGAATTGACCCGCACGATCAGCAGTTGCGCATAGCGCCATCGTCACCTGCTGTTGAGGCATTGCGGACGGCATCAGAAGTTATTTGTGCATCGATATTACTAGCGGCTTGTGAGCAAAAGCTGTCTTAAGCGCTTGGTCAAAACTCACGGATTACCAAATGAAGCTTCTGGTTTTGGCTCAGTATGCCGACGGTGCTTTAACCCTGGAAACGCGCGCAACAATTGCCGCTGCACAGTTGCCAGGCGCTGAAGTGTATTTGCTACTGGCGGGTGAAGCAGTGAGCGAGATTGCGTTTCAAGCTGCCCAAGTCTGCGGGATTAAAAAAATTTGGCTGGCTCAGCATCCGGCATACGAGCATTCGTTGCCGGCGAGCCTCGCCGCACTCATCGTAAGAGTCTTTACACATGAGGTGCTTGCCTGCAGCCATATCCTTTGCGCTTCAACTGAAGCAAGCCAACAGATCATGGCGCATGTTTGCGCAATGCTGGACGTCGATCAACCTCTAGAAGAAAGCACTCCCGAGTCGGTTCCAATCATCTTGGCTCGTCCCACCATGCAGCTCTTGCTGCTGGCACCTGGGAGTATTCAGCCGGTTGCTGCTACGGGCGGTGCTACACCTGTGCAGTGGGTTCCCGGGGCTGTGCCACCAGTACGGAGTATCTTACGGGGAAGGAAAAAACACAGACTATGCAAAAAACCGCAGAAACTGGTCGAGGATCATCAAGACACTGAACCCTTTGCGGCCTAAAGTTGATCACAGATGATTCGTTTGGGCTGTTTTTTAGGCCTCCTTTTTTTCAGATCCAGAGTGGTAGTAAATGAAAGCTCTCATCGTTTATGCACACCCAGAGCAGGCATCGTTCAACGCAGCGCTTAAGAACACAGCTGTGGAAACATTGACCCGCTTAGGTCACGAAGTTGTCGTCAGCGACCTCTACGCAATGGGGTGGAATCCAGTGCTGTCGGCAGCAGATTTTGCTGAACGCGAGAATGCGGATTTCTTGGATCTGTCTCGTGAGCAAGAACACGCGTTCGCACAGAATAGCCAAAGTGCTGACGTTGTTCGTGAGCAGCAGAAAGTTGCTGAGGCTGACCTTGTGTTGTTCCACTTTCCAGTGTGGTGGTTCTCCATGCCTTCGATCCTGAAGGGGTGGTGCGATCGGGTATTCAGTCGTGGCTTTGCCTATGCTGCCGGCCGCAAATACGACTCGGGCTTGTTCAAAGGCAAGAAGGCAATGCTGTGCCTGACAACAGGGACTGCATCGACACTCTATGAGCCCAACGGGATCGATGGGGATTTGCTGCATGTACTTTGGCCAATTCACAACGGCCTCCTGGCTTATACCGGCTTCTCCGTCCTACCGCCATTTGCGGCATGGATGCCTGGCCGTGTGACTGCTGAAGAGCGAGTGGCTTACCTCGCGGACTATGCGGAGCGTCTAGAGACGTTGGAAAGTGCCGAGCCCTTGTTCATGCACCCATGGAGTGACTACGACGAAACTCAGCGCCTTAAACCAGGTGTAGAAGCTAAATCTGGTGTGCAATGGAACCCGTTGATTGGTCAGAGCTTTGTCGAATCTGCTGATGCCTTTGCGAAAAAACAGGTGAAGTGATGAGCGACACAAGCATCTTCAAAACTCTCCATCATGTCTGCGTAATTGTTCGCGACATGGATAAGGCTGTCGCCTACTACGAATCTCTCGGAATAGGCCCTTGGAATCAATTTCCTTCATTGGAAGCTTTCAAAGGGGAGTTGCTTGCTCCGAATGCCGAAGACTTTGTGAAGCTGCACTACAAATATGCCAATCTCGAAAATTTTCAGCTTCAATTATGTGCGCCACCTGAAGGAAACACTCTTCAACGTCGCTTCCTTGAGGAACGAGGTGAAGGCGTGTTCCATCTAGGGTTCACAGTTCCTGACTGCGATGTTGCGGAATCAGAGGCATTTGCTGCCGGGTTGACGCCTATTCTTCGCGGTCGTTTGCCTAACAGAAATGGGTTTACGTACTTTGACTCTGCGGAGCATGGTTCAGGAATAACCCTCCAGGTTCGCGCAGTTAAGTAGTATAAAACTTGATTGGTACTAGCGAGACTTAAAAAGTCTCGCGGCGGAGGCTTGCCGTGGAAATTAAAGCAAAACTTTACTGTCTGGCTGATCGCGTCTTATCAGCTTTCAGGCTGCCCGAAGGCTTGTATATTGATGTGCCCGTAATTTATTAAGCGAAAATTTGCTACCACACCCCGTGATGGTTGCATGCTTTTTCTTGCCAAAAATAACAACTGGAGTTGAGCAGACGTGACGATAAATTGGCCAGAGCAAATATTTTCTGAATTTAAGAAACTGGATGTGAAGCAAGTTGTTTATGTTCCGGATGCTGGGCATAGCAAGTTGATCCAGATGTGTGATGCTGATCCGGAAATTCACTCCGTTTCGCTGACCACAGAGGAGGAGGGTGTTGCTCAACTAGGTGGCGCTTGGGCAGGAGGGCAACGTGGCGTTCTTCTTGTTCAGTCAAGCGGTGTAGGTAACTGCATCAACATGCTTTCCTTGCAACATGAAACCCGAATGCCACTCTTCATGATTGTTACCATGAGGGGGGAATGGGGCGAGTTCAACCCATGGCAGGTAGCTATGGGTAAGTCCACTCAAGAAGTTTTGGAAGCGTCTGGTGTGTATGTGTACCGCGCCGATTCTGCCGAAGAGGTCGAGGCGACGGTTAGCGCTGGCGCACGTTTCGCTTACCAGACCGGCCGTATGGTTGCAGTCCTGATTGGGCAGCGCGTCATCGGCACCAAAAACTTTAATAAGTGAGTGTGATCATGCAGGCTATTCAGAAGATTAAACCGACTCTCAATCGTCGTGAAGTCGTGGCCCGGATTCTAAAAGATCGCGGCGATGCGCTAGCTGTCACAAGCCTCGGCAACCCCACTTTCGACGTCGCTGCTGCAGGCGACTGCGCCCAGAATTTTTACCTGTGGGGGGCAATGGGGGGGGCAGTGATGTTCGGTATGGGCATCGCTCTGGCTCAACCGACAAAACGTGTCATCGTATTTGTCGGTGACGGCGAAATGATGATGGGCCTTGGCTCTCTGGCTACAGTTGCTTGTCACAGCCCTGACAACCTCAGCATTGTTGTAATTGATAACGAGCACTATGCCGAAACAGGGATGCAGCCAGCCCATGCTGGCCGTGGTGTCAGTATCAACGCCGTCGCTACAGCAGTGGGCTTTGGCCAGAGTATTCTCGTGAACGACCAGGATGGTCTTGAGAGTGCAATCGACACACTGTATAGCCACCAAGGCCCGGTTACGCTGTGTGTGAAGGTTACGACAGACCCAGCACCGACTGCGTTGCCACCTCGCGATGGCCCGTATCTGAGAAGCCGTTTCAGAGAGGCCCTTATGGGTAGCGCCAGTCACGTTTAATGACCGGCGAACTCCGAACTGTATATGCATTGATGGCGTGCCTGCGCCATCAATGCATTTGGTTCGATTGTGGTGACTTAATTCGATTCTAAAAAATATAACTTTTTTACAGATTAAAAAGGGAGGCCGTTGGCGCCCCTATCACCGCTGGATCGAATTGTTAACGCTTCTCAGGTGGAGACAATAATGATAAGAAAATCCTGGTGCATTCGTTTCAAACGTTGGTGTGTCGATATTGTGGAGCGCTTAGGAGAGCTTCCAACCTACTAAAGTCATAAATATCCGCGATATTGATGTTCAATGATCGCGGATGATTGTAGGGTTTACTTTTATAGCGCTGATACTAAATTATCTTGCGCTATATTTTTTATCGTTGTGCTGCGGTATTGCTGTGGCGTGCAGTGAAGCGTAGCCTTGAACTGACGACTAAATGCACTGTGATCCGAGTACCCGCACTCAGTTGCGATATCAGTAATACTCGCCTCACTGTGTTCGAGCATGTCACACGCCTTCTCGATTCTTGCCTTCATCAAAATCTGCTTCGGCGACAACTGAAAAACCTCTCGGGTTAATCGCTGCAGAGTATCCATTGAGAGATCAACTTCCCTCGCAATATCGGCAATGAGCTGCGGCTGAGCAAGGTTTTCTTTAACTAGCCTTGAAAATTCCATTAGCCGTTTATATCCCAGGTGCTTTTCATCCGGGCGTGCCAGAATTCGAGATATGCCTACCAATCCTGTAGTCTGATCGTTAGCATCAACAATCCCGAACTTTGAACTCAGACACCATTGTCGATGTCCATCGGCGGAGCGAAAAAGCCGTAAGGCATCGATGATTTCTTTTCCTGTGTGAATGACGCTCAAATCTTGTGCGACTATGCTCGAGCTTGTGATCGGGAACAGATCGTCAGCTGTCAGGCCGATGACATCTTGTTTATTTCGCTTTCCGCTGTACCGGACGAGCGTCTGGTTAATTACGACGTAACGCCCCAATGTATCCTTGACGTAAAACATCAAATCAGGCATGCGATCAAAGATCTTGTCCATCAACGAAAGATCCCTGTCGATCCAATGTAGCAAATCTTTACTGTCGATCATTTAAAGCGCCGCTCTAGTAAGAAGTCGAGGTGTTAGTTTACTCGCCAAGCATGAGATTAATTTGTGAAGATTCGGGCTGCTATGCTAAATGCCGCAAAATATCACGGAGAGATCATACAGCGAATGAATATGGGGCGCTGTATGATTTAGCAATGTTTTCGAAGGCTGAAGATTATCCCAGCTGCGATAGTAATGCTTGCTTTTTCAAAGCCATAATCTTCGCTATGCACAACACGGTATGGTTGACGAGTAACTTTGAACTATTGGCTTGCGCTTGGTCAGCGCTTTTTACCGCTTGGTTAGCAAATACCAAGCGGTTTTTTTATGCGTCGAATTTTGTTTACTTAGGTGTGGCCAAGTGAGTTTCTGATGCTCGTGGAAGCAATGATCCAAACGCACCACGCTTGACCCAAATGTGAAGGGGTGACGCTAGGCTCGTTAATATCGCAATGCCGCAAAATTGCACGACAATTGACTACCAGAAGCACTTCCGTTGACCAGGAAATTGCGTTTGCACTGACTTGCTACGATGCGATTAGGTTATACGGGAACATGCAAATTTGCAGAGCGACTGAATCGCCATTGGGAGAAGCGACCTGGTTATGACTACTTCTCATACTTGGGCCTGTATTTCAAAATAGGCCCAGCACTCAACGTGAGAGATCGGAGACTTTGCCCGCGACTCGCGAATGGAAACGTGACCTCGGGCGCTTGCCGCGCGCCAAAGCTGCGGATCATTTATGAGGTTTGAACATGAACGATCTACAAATACTGATCGATAACAACGAGCGTTGGGCCGATGCAATTAAGCAGGAAGATCCTGATTTTTTCGCAAAACTGGCACGTCAGCAAACCCCCGAATACCTCTGGATCGGTTGTTCGGATGCGCGGGTGCCTGCCAACGAAATCGTAGGCATGCTCCCGGGCGATTTGTTCGTACATCGCAACGTGGCCAACGTGGTGCTGCATACTGATCTGAATTGCCTGTCGGTAATCCAATACGCCGTGGATGTGCTCAAGGTCAAACACATACTGGTCACCGGGCACTATGGTTGTGGCGGTGTGCGTGCGGCGATGCAGGATCGCCAGTTCGGCCTGATCGACGGCTGGCTGCGTTCGATTCGCGATCTTTATTACGAAAAGCGCGAAGAACTGGCCAAATTGTCGACTGAAGAAGAACGGGTCGATCGCCTCTGTGAGCTTAACGTGATCCAGCAAGTGGCCAACGTCGGCCACACCAGCATCATCCAGAACGCTTGGAGCCGCGGTCAGAACCTGTCGATCCATGGGTGCATTTATGGCATCAAGGATGGCCGCTGGAAGAGCCTGAACTCAACCATCAGTGGCTTTGAGCACCTGCCGCCGCAATATCGCCTGCGGCCAATCAACTGAGTCGGCCTAAGTCGCTTCCTTCTGTCTCAGAAGGGAGCGACTCACGGGCCCGGTCGCTCATGTGATCTTGGTGGAGCTCTAATTTGTTGAACTGCTGGTGAGTGCGAATCTCACCTTGGTCAAACAGTACGCAACCAGGTGGTCAATTCAATGCGGCGATGCCAGATGTAGCATCGACTCTGATTCACAGATCCTAACTCACGAGGCGCTGAGTATAAGGTATGGAAAACAGTAGGCTTCACATGTGCCAAACCGGCCTGTTGGCTGGCTTGGCATCAGTTCATGGTTGATTAAACGGTATGCGGTTTTAAGTCCCCAGATGGCATAGCAAGCGAGTCCGTCTTCTCGGTGAGGGGATAACAGCTTGTGGCTCCCCAGAAGTAAATAGCAGTCGAGAACATCGCCAGGATCGAAATTACGGTTACTTCACTTACTTTGCCAGGCCCGATTGCCCAGGTAAGCCCCATCATCCCAGCGTAATAAACAACCAGCCAAAGTGATGATCCGATTTCCCTATGCATCGTCGAACGTGTACCGCTCATCGATTTAAGCACCAACTGCACGATGAAGATCAGGATCTGCAAGCCGGCGAGCCAAGAGATGACGCCCCAACCAGACCACAATACCAGCAAGCTGGCCACGAAGAACGACAACGGCCCGAGCAAGAAAAGAGCTTTTACCTTGAATGGCCGAGAGAATTTCCGCTGCCGCAATGCTGCAACCGAAATTGGCGCGATTGCGTAACTAAGCACGAGCGCTGCTGAAACGACGCTGATCAGTTTTTCCCAGGATGGGAAGGGCAGCGTCCAGGCCACCGAGAGTCCGAATGCCAGCCACAATGCTCGGCGAGGGATACCGGATTTTGGATCGACCTTGGCAAAGCCATTCAGCAGAGTTGTCGACCCTGCCCACCCACAAGCAATTCGTGATGTGGAGTTCATGAAAATGTTGCCGCAACCGGTGGGGGACACCACTGCATCAGCAACCACAATCGTCGCAAGCCACACTGCCCCAAGCAGCAACGCAATGTCACGGAAGGGGAGTGGAAGCTTGCTACCCAGATCACTCCAGCCATTGGCGAGCATCTCAGTGGGCAGGCTACCCAAGAAGGCTATTTGTAAAAGCAAATAGATGACGGCTGAGCAAGCGATGGAGAGCATGAGAGCCAGTGGAATATTACGTTGAGGATTCTTCACCTCGCTCGCCGCGGAAATGATTGGAGTCAACCCGAGGTACGCGAAAATAATGCCGCCTGCGGAAATCGCGGCACCAATCCCTTCAACGCCATTTGGAGCGAATCCAGACTGGGTCAGGTTTTCGCTGTTGAAGTGTCGGAATAGCACCACGACTACGCAGATCGGCACTATAAACTTGAACAGACTGATGATGTTGTTTGCCAGGGCGAACGATTTGATGCTGAAGTAGTTCGTCAACATGAACAAACAAAGCAAGCAGAATTGAACCATCCACCCCAGCATTGTGGGAGAGCTTGAGCCTACTTCAGTCAAGGATGGAAACCATGCGCTTGCGTATTGTCTGGCTGCTACCACCTCGATCGCTACGACGCTGGAATAAGCAACCAGCGTAATGAAACCCATCATGTACCCGAGCATTGGGCCATGGCTGATGATCGGGTACTGCAATATCCCACCAGTGGTTGGCATCGCTGCCCCAAGCTCACAGTACATAAGGCCCAGGAGAAACACGGCAGCAGCACCAATTATCCAGGAGATGATGCCCGCTGGGCCGGCAATGGCTGCAACGTGGCTTGATGCGAATAGCCATCCAGAACCGAACGTGGCTCCCAGTCCTATGAGCGTGAGATCCAGTAGGGATAATTTGCGTTTGAGATTATTTAGGTTTGACATTCTTTTCTTCCATTCGAAAGCGTGAACAAACAGCGGCCACGCACGAGGTGTGACACATCATTGGCGCACAACGTTAGAGGTAGGGCAGTAAGGACAACATGTATCTAGGCGGGACATGCCCGCTTTGTAATCAACTGAGCTTTTTCTTGTTGTTGGATCAGTCAGATTTCCGCGGTGAGCGGGATCTTCGAGTGGAATGGTCAGTCTATCCGCCACTCTTGGTGGCGGCTTGCAGGAATACAGTCAGTTAGTCGCCGATTTCTGCATAATGCCGGTCAGATCGTCAGACGTATAACCATTGAAATGAGTATTCCACCTAAGAAAAGTAATAGTTGCTTGCCCAGATTACGGCCGTGGATTGAGCGAACTCCGAAGGGAACTATTTAAAACTAACGGTTGATTTTATTTCGGTGAACGGGGGCTTCGGAAAATGTGAATGCGCGAAAAAACAGGCCGTTAACTTTTGGAGATAGGATTGAAGCTGCTTCGTGTCTGTGACGCTAGGAGCAGGCTTTAATGGCCCCTCCCAAGTAGCCACAGTGACCATATTTCCCTCGTTGAACTCCAGCGATGATGGCCAATTCACCGGAGCAGTTTTCGACACAAAATCATAAGGCGGGAAGTGATCATGCAGCTCAAAGACTCCAATTTGTTTCGACAGCAAGCCTATTTAGATGGCGTGTGGGTTGATGCCGACAGTGGCCAGACGATCAAGGTGAACAATCCAGCCACCAATGAGATTCTTGGCACTGTGCCTAAAATGGGCGCAGTCGAAACTCGGCGTGCCATTGAGGCTGCAAACCGCGCACTTCCAGCTTGGAGTGCTCTGACTGCCAAAGAGCGTTCAAGTAAATTGCGGGCCTGGTTTGAGCTGATCATTGCAAACCAAGACGATCTCGCTCGTCTGATGACGCTCGAGCAGGGCAAGCCTTTATCTGAAGCTAAAGGGGAAGTTGTTTATTCGGCGTCCTTTCTTGAGTGGTTTGCTGAAGAAGCGAAACGAATTTATGGCGATGTGATCCCGGGCCACCAACCGGACAAGCGATTGATCGTTTTAAAGCAGCCCATCGGTGTTACTGCCGCCATTACACCTTGGAACTTTCCGTCGGCGATGATCACTCGCAAGGCTGGCCCCGCACTGGCCGCCGGTTGCACCATGGTGCTCAAACCCGCTTCGCAAACCCCCTATTCAGCGCTCGCATTAGCGGCACTTGCAGAGCGTGCAGGAATTCCTGCTGGTGTATTCAGCGTAGTCACTGGGAGCGCTGGCGATATCGGCTCAGAGCTGACCAGTAATCCGATCGTGCGTAAGCTTTCGTTCACTGGCTCAACCGAAATCGGCCGGCAGCTGTTGGGTGAGTGTGCCAAGGACATCAAGAAGGTTTCTCTTGAGTTGGGCGGTAATGCACCGTTTATTGTGTTCGATGATGCCAACCTTGATAAAGCCGTTGAGGGCGCGATCATTTCCAAGTATCGCAACAACGGGCAAACCTGTGTGTGCGCCAACCGGATCTACGTGCAGGATGCTATTTATGATGCCTTCGCAGAAAAGCTAAAAGCAGGAGTGGCTAAGCTGAAGGTCGGTAACGGTCTGGATTTGAGTACTACCACTGGGCCAATGATCGACGAAAAAGCCGTGGCGAAGATCAAAGAACACATCGCTGACGCAGTGAGCAAGGGGGCCAAGATTCTTTCGGGTGGGAACGGCCTGGAGGGGAATTTCTTCGAGCCAACTATTTTGGCTGATGTGCCCACGAATGCCGCCGTGGCAAAGGAGGAGACTTTCGGGCCACTGGCACCGCTGTTCCGTTTCAAAGACGAAGCTGAAGTCATCGCGATGGCCAACGATACGGAGTACGGCTTGGCTTCTTACTTCTACGCCCAGAACATGAGTCGAGTGTTCCGCGTCGCTGAAGCGCTCGAGTATGGGATGGTTGGCATCAACACTGGGCTGATCTCTAACGAGGTTGCCCCATTTGGCGGTGTTAAAGCCTCCGGATTGGGACGAGAAGGCTCCAAATACGGTATTGAAGACTATCTGGAAATCAAATACTTGTGCCTTAGCGTCTAGGCCCATTACTCGGTCAATGAGCCAGCACGATGCTAGTTCTGCTGCGTCGTGCTGAGCAACACATGAGACTGATTTTTAATTTTGATAGCGTATCTAGTAATGAACTACCAGAAAAACGGTGTCTACTGGACGTTATAAATCCTGCTGTAGTTGTCGAGACCAACGTTTCATGAATATGATCGATGCAACTATCTGTCTACTTCTGGCGGCCAAGATTCACGGGACGGATCAAGCGCTCAGGGACACGGCCAAGAGCCTTATCAAGAAATTGCCCAGAAGCGCCAGGGGTATGATGTTTGCCATTATAAATAGCAAAAAACCAATGGTACTGCTGTCGCGCGTTATTGAAGATGTACCTGTCCCAGAACTAAGCCCCCCGACGGGCGCTGACGCGAGCTCCCAGGTAGAGGGACGCGTAAACTAGCTGCGGTGTTTTCCATGGCAACAAGTGAATTTTTTGAAGTATCCAATGGCGTCACAGAGGTACTGAGCGACTGTCTGGCATCACCTAAAGCGGTAGCGTTGATTGCCCATCCTCATCCGTTGCTAGGGGGTAATGCTAATCACAAAGTCCCCTTTACGATGATGCGTGCCGCTAACGCGCTAGGTGTGAGTGTCTATCGTCCAAATTTTCGAGGTGTCGGGAAATCATCAGGTAAATATGATGGTGGAGTTCTTGAAACTCAGGACATCATCGATTTGATCAATCTGCTGCGCGAAAGGGAGGGCAGGGTGCCCTTCATTCTGATGGGATTTTCCTTTGGTGCCTTCATTGCGGCTCGAGTAGAGCAGGCATTGGCGCAGGCCTCTCTATCCTGTGATGACGTTATTCTCTGTGGGCTTCCAGATGGCGAGGTTCCAGGCAAGAGAAACTACGCGACACCAGTAGTCGCTGAAGCATGTTTGATACACGGGGAGATGGACGAAAGCGCTCCGCTATCGCAGGCTCTTCGGTGGGCTGAGCGGAGTAACGCGTCAGTAAGAGTCGTACCAGGTGCGGATCATTTTTTCACTGGGCGCCTAGGTGTGCTCTCAGCGTTGATTTCTGAAAGGATCAAGTCGAAGATCTAGCCGAACTCAATCTGTGTTCGGGCGGTTCATTATCTCAAAGCAAAGCCAAGTCATATGTGCACGGCACTCTACCTCGGCCAACTTAGTGCGTGGGTAAATGCAGAGCACACAAGACCGGATGCTTAAGAAAATCCCAGCTTCATCGATGAGTGTTCGGATTGATCGAAGCCATCGCGATTATCCGTTGCGCACGGATCAGCACTGGCGCATCGACCATCTGCCCATCAATTTGAAAGGCACCACGACCGTGTGCGCTGGCGTCAACGACTCGTTGCGCCCAAGCTAACACTTCCGCACTCGGGGACAGCGCATGCTGGATAACTGGAATTTGCTTGGGATGGATACACATAGCGCCGGCGAACCCCATTTCATGCGCGTGGCAGATAGCTTGATGCAGACCTTCCAGGTCGTCGATACTTGGGTAGACACCGTCCAGCGGCGGCAGCAAGTCAGCGTCCCGTGAATGCAGTAGCAACGCCACGCGTGCTTGATCTAGCACGAACTGACCCGCGGGTGAGCCTAGGTTCAGGTTCAAGTCCAGTCCGTAATCCAAGGCGCCAAATGCCAAACGTTGAACACTCTGTCCGGCAGCGATTTCAGCGAGTTTTAAAATCCCGCGCGCACTTTCTATGATTGGCCATATCGGTTTGTCTGTGCCTGCTACCGCGGCGACCTGAGCCGCACTTTCGGCCTTCGGTAGTAGAACTCCAGCGATGCCCGATTGCTGTTGGCAAAAGACGATATCGGCGGCATGTTCAGCGTGCTCTGGAGCATTGATACGCACCCAGACTGATGCTTGTGTTTCGGCTTGCAGAAATGCGGCGAGGTTGTCCCGTGCCTGGCGCTTGAGGGACTCTTCGACGGCGTCTTCAAAATCGACGATCACGGCATCGGCACCCGCAGCCAGTGCTTTGGCAAAACGTTCAGGGCGGCTGCCAGGCACAAAGAGTGCGGAACGAATGGTGGAACCGGACATGGAAGGCTTCCTGTGTTGTCATTGTTTAGCGGTTGGTTTACTTCATCGACCTCTGTTAGAGCCAGCTTGTTGGCGAGGCTATATCTGACACACTGCCAACAAGACGGCTCCTAAACAGAACCTAGGGCTCAGATGACCCCTGCTGCCTCCAACCGCGCTTGGTCTTCGTTAGAGAAACCCAACTCAGCGAGAATGCCCATGTTGTGTTCTCCCAACCCCGGCACCGAGTCCATGCGTGGGGTGAAGGACGTATTTCGCCCTGGTGGCAATAGCGCGGGCAATTTGCCGGCGGGGCTGTCGATTTCACGCCAACTGTCGCGGGCCTTAAGTTGTGGGTGATCCCACACGCCTTGCATATCGTTGACCCGAGCGCTGGCGATTTGCGCGGACTCCAGTCGGGCCACGACTTCGTCGACGCTCAGCTGCGAAAACCCGTCAACAATGATCTGGCGTAGCACTTCGCGGTTGGCAGAACGTTTGAAGTTCGCTGAGAAGCGTTCATCAGTCGCCAGTGCTGTATCCAGTAACACTTTTTCGCAGAACAGTGCCCACTCACGCTCGTTCTGCAACCCGAGCATCACGGTATCGCCGCCTTTGGTAGGGAAGGGGCCGTAGGGGTAAATTGTCGCGTGGGACGCGCCTGCACGAGGTGGCGGTGCCGCGCCCTCGAATCCGTAGTACATCGGGTAACCCATCCACTCCACCAGGCTCTCGAGCATGCTCACATCAATGCGACTGCCAACCCCGGTTTTATCGCGCAGCATCAACGCCGATAAAATTCCGGTGTAGGCGTACATGCCTGCAGCGATATCAGCGATTGAGCAACCAGCCTTTGCCATCTCATCTTCACCGGGCCCACCTGTCACGGAAAGGAAGCCGCCCTCGCTTTGAATAAGCAGGTCGTAAGCTTTCTTTTTCTCGTAAGGCCCGCCCTCGCCATAGCCCGAAATGTCACAGACGATTAGTTGAGGAAAGCGCTCATGCAACGCTTCGAATGACAAGCCCATGCGGGCAGCAGCCCCCGGCGCCAGGTTCTGCACCAGCACGTCGGCTTTCCCCAGAAGAGCCATAAGGATTTCGCCCGCTTCGTCCTGTTTCAGGTCTAGGGTCAGGCTTTCCTTGGAGCGATTGGCCCAGACGAAATGTGACGCCAGGCCGTGTACCCGTTCATCGTACCCACGGGCGAAATCACCGCTGCCGGGGCGCTCGACCTTTACCACGCGAGCGCCGAGGTCGGCCAGTTGCCGTGTACAGAACGGCGCAGCAATTGCGTGTTCGAGGCTGATGACAGTAATGCCGTCCAGAGGACGCAGATTATGCTGGGTGGTCATGTTTCTGTACCTCAATTGACGCCAAACCTGTGAGCTGCCGTAGGCTGCGATAAGCATTGAACCCAACCGGCTCCTGGTCGATCGCAGCCCAGGGCTGCCCTACGGGGTGGCTTCTAGATCAGGTTTTTCAGGGAAGTGGCATCGCGCAGTTGCCACACCTTTTCGATCAAGGTCTTGCCCTGTTCTACTGTTCGTGCACCGGAGAAGGCCAGCAGGCGTTGGAATTTGTCCTCCAGCTCAGACCGCGAAAGAGTGTTGCCCGGATCACCTTTGGGTTCGTCAATGGCTGCAGATAGCGTGCGCCCGTCGGTAGTAGTAACGATCACTCGACCCAACCAACGCACCGGGTAAGCACTGTCGACTTCTTTGTCGAGTTCCATGCTGACTTTTTCGCGGAATGCGGCTACGTCAGGATCGGTCAGCGACTTTTGCTGAAACTCGATCAACTGCGCGCTGCCGTGTACAGCGATCAAGCCCAACACAGCGCCCATGGAAAACTTGGCCTGGTGCACGGTTTGTGGCACCACCACGCGTCCCAGCACGTCAATGGCAGCCTGATGAACAAGGGTTCTGACCCCGGCAATCTGCTCGTGATGCAGGTTTTCACGTTTCATCAGTAGCAGCAGGGCATCGGCCGCTGGATGGGTATGACGGCACGATGCATGGAACTTGAACGAGGTTTCAGCCAGCGCCCATCGCGTACCCAGACGGTCAGATAATTTGCCAGGATTAGAATCGCGGGACATTCCGGCAGCCATACCCTGGTCACCTTCGAGAATATTTCGGGCACCGGTCAGACCATCGAGCGTCAAGTAGGCCGCAAGCAGACCATCGGCAGCCGCCTTGGCCGTGTGCAGTTGCTTGGAGTCAGCAGCATCGCGTAAGAATTCCCACAGCCCGGCAGCTTGAGTTCCTGCGCTACCTAGCACGTTGATAAATTTCTCCGTATCGAAATCAAGCAACTTGCCAACGGCGACAGCTGCCGCCAGCGTGCCGACGGTAGCCGTTGTGTGAAACACCGTGTAATGCGAACGGCCCAGAAACTCGCCGATACGGATTCCCGCTTCATAGCCGGCAACCGAGGCCAGCAGCAAGTCACGTCCAGACTTGCCCAAGTCTTGGGCGGCCGCCAATACAGCGGGAAACACCACCGTAGCCGGGTGCAGTACCGAACTGTTGTGTAGATCGTCCTGCTCAACTAAATGCGATGACGCAGCATTCACCAGAGCAGCGAAATACGCCGACGTCCCAAGGCCATTGACCAGGATTTTCGCTGGGCCATCGCTTGGCCCCATATGTTGCGCATAGCGCTCGAACAGCGGGATCGGATGCGAGCCTTGACTGGCCAGCGCGGAGCCGAGCCAGTCGAGAAACAGGTCTTCTGTGCGGTCGAGAACAGAATTGGGAACGTCGTCGTATTTCAGCTCGGCCAGGAAGCTGGCCAGGGCTTGGGTATGGCTCATTATCATGTCCTCAGAAGCTGCGTGGCAGTTCGAGCAGGTGCTCGGCAACGTACGAAAGAATCAGGTTGGTAGAGATCGGCGCGACTTGATACAGACGGGTTTCGCGGAACTTGCGCTCGACGTCGTATTCGCAAGCAAACCCGAAGCCGCCATGGGTTTGCAGGCAGGCGTTGGCCGCCTCCCAAGAGGCTTTTGCCGCCAGGTACTTGGCCATGTTGGCGCTGGCTCCGGCGTTCATTCCGCTGTCGTATTCCTCGCAAGCACGCCAGCGCATCAAGTCGGCCGCTTCAATTTCGATATGGGCTTCGGCGATTGGAAACTGCACACCTTGGTTCTGGCCGATTGGACGACCAAACACCACGCGGTCGCGAGCGTAGGCGCTGGCCTTTTCGATGAACCAACGACCGTCGCCAATACACTCTGCAGCGATCAAGGTGCGCTCGGCGTTCAGGCCGTCGAGGATGTACCTGAAGCCCTTGCCTTCTTCGCCAATCAAACTGCTGGCAGGGATCTCCAGGTTGTCGAAGAACAACTCGTTGGTCTCATGGTTGACCATGTTGGCGATCGGTTGCACGGTGAGGCCGTTACCGATGGCCTCGCGCAGATCGACCAGGAAGATCGACATGCCCTCGGACTTCTTCTTCACCTCTGCCAATGGCGTGGTACGCGCAAGCAGGATCATCAGATCGGAATGCTGAATGCGCGAGATCCAGACCTTCTGTCCGTTAATCACATACTTGTCACCGCGCTTGATCGCGGTGGTCTTGATCTTGGTGGTATCGGTGCCAGTAGTGGGCTCGGTAACGCCCATCGATTGCAGGCGTAGTTCACCACTCGCCAGCTTTGGCAGATAGTAGCTTTTCTGCGCCTCGCTACCGTTACGCAGCAGAGTGAACATGTTGTACATCTGCCCGTGAACAGTGCCGGAGTTACCACCGCAGCGATTCACTTCTTCGAGAATCACGGAGGCTTCGGCCAGTCCCAGACCCGAGCCGCCATATTCTGTCGGGATCATCGCAGCCAACCAGCCAGCGTCGGTCAAAGCTTTGACGAACGTTTCCGGGAAACCTTTTTCTTCGTCGATTTTGCGCCAGTAAGCGGCATCGAATTCGGCGCACAAGGCGCGCACGCCTTCGCGGATGACATGCAGTTCTTCGTTATCGTTCGGGTTCATTATTAGGTTCTCACTAGGGCAGGCAGGGGCACATTGTTAAAACACGGTAACGGTGTCAGTCGAACAGGACTTCAGCGCTTTGAGCGATTCCGGCATCGTTGCCCGCCCACAGCTGCGCTTTTCCGGGTTCGATGATTCGCCCGCCTACGGTGAAAGGCTCAGGTGCGATCAGAGGACGGACACCGCGATAGGAGAGGTGACGAAGACGCGCATCGGGATTGGCGCGTGAAAATGCGCGTAGGTTAAGGGTGGCGATCATCGGCCCGTGGACTACCAGTCCGCCGTAACCTTCAGTTTCGGTGACGTAGGGGTAGTCGTAGTGAATACGGTGGCCGTTGAAGGTCACGGCGGAGTAGCGAAAAAGCAGCGTTGGAGTGGGCTCGATACCTTCACACCAGTCACCCTCATCAAGCGCATGGCCGCTATTCCTCTTAGGTGGATTCGGCTCTCGGTAAACGATGTCCTGCTCTTCGCGGATCGCTAAACGACCGTCTTGGGAGTACTCGTGGCGCACGGTAACGAACAACAACGCGCCTGTACGGCCGATCTTTTCTTCGATATGGGTGATGGTTGATAAACGATGGGCCTCACCGCCAACTCGCAGTGGTTCGATAAATTCGATGCGGCCCCCAGCCCACATGCGGTTTCGGTTGCCAGCCGGAGGCAGGAATCCACCGCGTGCTGGGTGACCGTCCGAGCCAAGTCGAGACTCCTCGACTGGCTCTTGAAAGAAACACCACTGCCAAAGCGGCGGAAGTGCCGCGCCAGTAGCTGGAGTGTCTTCACCAAAAGTAGCGGCGATGCGCTTGATCAGGTTTCGGCTCAAATGATCCTGAGCCTCTTCAGTGCGTCCCAGCCAAGTTGAAAAATCTGCAGCACCCATGCGGGATACCCTCGCCAGTTGTTGTTCTGTGAGGGATCATGCAAGGTGTTCGGCATTCTGAGAATTTGCATTTCCGTATACCGGCGTTCATGTATGCTGAACACTCAGTGTTTTCCTGGAAACGATCATGCACTTCGATCTGGCCGACCTGCGCTTGTTTATACACATTG
The DNA here is from genome assembly GCF_059422645.1 of Pseudomonas sp. GW821-FHT01C01. NCBI lineage: Bacteria > Pseudomonadati > Pseudomonadota > Gammaproteobacteria > Pseudomonadales > Pseudomonadaceae > Pseudomonas > Pseudomonas sp. GW821-FHT01C01. Next base: position 229,546 of record NZ_JBWKXF010000002.1, read on the forward strand.
GCGAATCACCAAGCCTGACCCAAGGTGCGCGCCGGGCTTTCCTGTCGCCGGCGGCGGCCAGCGCCCGTATCAAAGCGCTAGAGAACCAACTTGATACACGTTTGCTGTACCGGGACAGCAGGGGCGTCGAGTTGACTCCCGCCGGAGAACGCTTACTCAAACATGCGCGACTGATCATGCGGCAGGTGGATTATCTGAAATCTGAGTTCACCACCAACGATGCCGACTCAGCCGGACATATACGAATTTTCGCCAACACTACGGCAGTGACCGAATTTCTTCCGGAAGTACTGGCAGGTTTTCTGGCTAAGCGGCCTGCGGTCACGGTTGACCTCCAGGAGCGTATGTCGCGAGATATCGTGCGAGGAGTATTGGACGGCAGCACTGATATGGGGATTATCGCCGGGCCAGTGGAGGCTGCCGGGCTGCAGGTGATGCATTTCAGTACCGATCGACTGGTGTTGGTGGTGCCTGCGGGGCATGCGCTGGCTGGGCCGGAGCCGGTGAAGTTGAAGCAGACGTTGGCGTTTCAGCACATTGGCTTGCATGAAGGCACCACACTGCTGAGCTTTCTACGTGACCACGTGGAGCGACTCGGGCAAAACTTGTCTTTACGGATCCAGGTGTCGAGTTTCGAGGCGATTTGTCGGATGGTTGAGGCCGGGGTGGGGATCGGGATTATTCCCGAGTCTGCCGCACTTCGGCACAGTCGTACCATGGAACTCGAGATCGTTGAAATTGATGAGCCTTGGGCGATTCGCGAACGAAGTATTTTGGTCAGGGAGCTGGAGGCGTTGCCGGGGGCTGTTCGGGCGTTAATTGCGACATTGATGCCGACGGTTACTGAGGGGGGGGCGACGCCGTCAAGTCCTTCGTGAATGAGTTTGCGAGTAGAACCTATCCCCCGTGAGGTTGTTCAGTGCAGCACCGCGTTGTTGAAGGGGAACTCTGCCATGCTCGCAAAATGTCTTGACCCGGTCGCCCCAGGCTGCCGGAGTTCATTGACCCACCCGAATACTCAAAAATGGTGGTCTTGCAGGATATTTCAGAGGCAACAAATGGGTCAGTCAATATCAGCAAGGGATTTTAACGCCTGGTGAAAAATCGCGGGCGTAAGCGATATTGCCAAGAGTATGGCGTGGCCGGAGAGCTAGAAAGCGCGCGACCGCAGCCCAAACATTAGACTCACAATTCGAAATGACCCATTCCGGTTCTTTCTCTGCGTTAACGTCCAATCCCTTGAAGCCAGCGCAGCAAACCGCCAAATTTGAGCCCCGTTTAATTAGGTCAACGGCACATCATGGCCATTCAGCAAGCCGGATAGCGAGCTGCCAAGGTGCTGGCAGCCCAAGTAGGAGCCTGTTGCGATTCCGAATCCCTCGTTGCAACCACCGCATTTTATTTTCTAATGACCACTGAAGGCTGTGCAGTCGGAAATTGCGATAGTCTGTGTAAACCAAAAGTTTATAGTGGTGCCTAGGGAAACCTTCAGCTCTATCGAATGCTCTGCCCGCAATGCCGAACTCAGCAGATTCGCAGCCGAAGCGACGCTTGAGCCTGATCCCGGTGGCAGGGGGCAAGAGTATTGATCCAGTTTCTCGGCGAGATAGTTTTAGTCTTCACATAATCCCAAACGTAGACGTTTACAACTGCTCTATGTTTATGGCTCTGGGTAATTCTGACGAGGACGAGTAACTAAGCTGCTTTCCGGGGGTATAGGATCGACAGAAGGACGGGAAACGCCGAAGCAGAAACCATCGAGGAACCGAAACCTGGCCAACATCGTTTCAACGCAGCTGAAAAAATTTCAGAAGATGTTGAAAAACTACGTCGACACGCACGGCTTTCAGGGCTAAAGATGTCCTGACATATCGGTATCCCTCACAGTGATTGTTTTTGTTGTTCCACTGTCGGCGCCTGCCTAGTGGCCGGGACCGTTACTGTCCCCGTGCGGGCGAAGGCGTCAAGCTAACTTGGCGCCATGGGCCGCTGCGGTCATGCAGATAACGCAGGTCCAACTCTATCGGTGATAGTCGCGTGCGCTTAACAGTCTTGTTGAGAACCTGCCTTTCACGGCACGATTTCTCCAGTCGGAATTGAGCAATGACAGTAGTTTGCAGACGGTTATGCAAGGCGTGTTTGCGGAACGTTTACCGTGATCGGAATGTTTTTACATTCTCAATAGCTGCGGCCAAGTGCAAAAAAATAAGTCATAAGTCCCCCCTAAAGGTTTCATAATGCGACCTACAGACCAATTATAATTTTGGATAATCGGACGGGGCGACTCAAAGCATTACTAGTCTATGCCCATAGCGGTCCTCTAGGCAGCCCAGTCGCATGCAATAGCGTTCCTCTATCACATGGACCAAGCGATCATCTCGCATGACTCAGACTGGAGCCACTAATGCGGCAGTAGTTGATCAATTACACTGGCACGCGATCAATCGCCACAAGCTCGTTACGAGTGATAGTTCGCGACGAGACGAACCCGGTCAGTAGAGCGAGAGCCAGCTTTTCATCAGATAAATGCGCAATACGGTCAGCCGCGAATACGGCTTACGACCAGCGCCAACTTTTGGGTAATAAGGCTCGGTCAACTCCAGCGTGCCACTCCAGCGCACAACCTGATCCATCTCGGCGAGGAGCCGATCTCAGCGCGGTTGTTTCCTTTCGGGTATATTCGAAGTCGAAAAGCTCATCTAGCTTATGAAGTGCTCAAGCCAAGTGATAAGGCTGCACTTAAGCACATTCAACGACTTGGTAGAAAAATTTTCTAGAGAATCAGATCCTTCTCAGAGCAAAGCGGCACATCTGCCCGCCGCGAACCATGCATTCACTGTGCTCGATTTCGCCGCCGCCCAGGGTGGAGATCAAGGCCAGGTCTAGTTCGCAGACCACCGGATGGGCTGCGGCCAGGCGGTGGAATATACAGTTGTGGGCCACGATTTGCGCGTCGCCCGCAGAGCGAAAGAACACCTCGGCCTCGTAACCTGCTTCGTTCATGTGCTGAACGATCCTGGTTTCGTCGACGACCTGTTGCTCGCGGTCATGGGCCAGCTTTCGGCCTAGGCTGCGCATCAGCGTGGCCAGCGCCTCGGGTCCGATGATGTCGGCCACTTCATCGATCAGCGCACTGGCCAGCAACTGATATTGGCGAGGGAACTGCTCTTTGGCGTGGTCGGTGAGCCGATACAGCTGCTCCGGCCGTCTTCCGGTCGGCCGGGTCTCGCCGCGCAGCACCAGGTCGTCACGCTCCAGCGCCGCCAAGTGTTGGCGAATCGCTGTGCGCGTGACCGCCAGATGCTCGGCCAACTCGTCAATGCTCATGCCCCCGCCATGGTGCAGCAACGCATTGAGCAAGTCCTGCTGTGTTCGGCCCAATCCTTCCAACATGGTATGCCCTCGCTCGGTTTCAGAACTTGTCGGGGAATTGCTTGACTAGCGCACCGGTCAAGGCGTCGGCCAGCGCCAGGATGTGCACGCGCATCATCGACCAGGTGTTGGCTTCGCCAGCATAGTCATGGGCGGCGAACTCATCGATCTGGGCAATGTGATGGCCGCCGTGGGCGGAAAGCAAGTTCACCAGCGTCGCTTCAGGCAGATTGGGGTTGGCCTTGGCCAGGAACACCGCAATGGCCTTGGCATTGCTGGTCAAATCGGCGACGGCGGTCTGCTTGCCCTTGGCGTCCTTGGCCACCGTGGCATCGCTGTAGTGCTTCACCGCGCCCCAGTGACCAGCCAGCAATTTGAGCAGTTGATCAGCCGCCGGCTGACCATAGAGCGGGGCGATGCTGTTGGCGATTTTGGTGGCATTATCGACCACCTGATCGGCCGCGACTTTGGCCTGCTTCTGATCAGCGGACTGGTTGGCCTGCGCGTAGGTTCTGATCCAGAAAATATGCTCCACCCACAAGTCGCGCAGCGCTAGGCGCGTGGTCAGCGCCGGGCTGTCTGCAGCGGTGGGCGACGGAGCGGCGTGGCTCCAGGCTGGAAGGGCAAGCAAGGCAAGGAACAGGCAGGTAGCGATTTTAGAGTTCATCATGGCACCTCCGTGAATTGGACATATAAAAACAAAGCATCGACGTATGACTTGATTGGTTCAATGAGCTGATCAGCGATGAAGCAGCGCATCCCAAGCCATGGACGACGAATTCGTCGGTCGTATGAAACTGGTCTGTCGTAATTCAGCTTTTAATGAACTGAATTCAATTTCTAATGAATCTCAACGTTCATGACGGCACCCTCTGAGAGTGGGAATGTTCGACAATATCAATATAGGCATAAAAATATGTTTTTATTGAATGGAGGCGAATTCTCGGATGAACGGCCACCGGCAGCGGCGCAGCTGAGCGGGCTCTCAGGGGGAAAGTGCTTTTCTGTGGCGAGGGAGCTTGCTCCCGCTGGACTGCGCAGCAGGCCCTTTTTTGGGGCCGCTACGCGACCCAGCGGGAGCAAGCTCCCTCGCCACAGGTCTCTGGAATGTTCTGGTTTGCTGGCTACAACCCATCCCCCAGCACCTTGAGGTATTCAGGGCTTTCGCTGATCGAGTTATGCCCCGTCCCCGGTATCACCTGCATCGACGCCACGCCCTTGGCGAAATGACTGAAAAGTCGCTCGGTACTTGAGTGCGGAATCACCTCGTCATGCTCGGCCACTATCAATATCGTCGGCACCGTGATGTGTGCGGCGTACTGCCAGGACTGGAATTTATCCTTCAACAACCAGCGCACCGGGAACCAGCGGAACTGTCGGGCGGCGAGCCCTTCGAGGCTGTTGTAGGGTGTGATCAATACCAGCCGTGCCAACGGGCGCTGACTGGCAAGGCGCACGGCAACGCCCGAGCCGAGGCTGCGACCGACCACCGCCACATGCGGATGGGCGGCATAAACCGTGTCGAATAACGTTATGGCATCGCGGGCAATGGCCTCTTCGGAAGGCGTGCCGGAACTCCCGCCATAGCCCCGATAATGCAGCAAATACAGGGCGTAGTCGGGAAAGGCCCGGGAGAACTCGGGCAGGTTGCGCGAGACGTCTTCGGCATTGCCGCCAAAATAAATCAGCGCGTTGGGCCCCTCGTGAGGACGGATAGTGACCAGCACCTGTGCGTCGGCGACAGGCAGTGTGAGCAGCGTCTCGGATGTCCCGACCGCGCGAGGTTGCGGGTAGTAAATAAGTGCCCGTTGAAACACGAACAGCGCGACGCACAGCGCCAGGTACAACGCAGCGACGATGACGATGAGTAACACCAGGGTGCGCGACATTCGACTAACGTTAGGGGGCGGCATTGACTGCTCGGGGTTTGAACGCGGCTATTGCCGGAAGGCTTTCAGAGTGTAGTCAATCGACCTTTGGCGCGGGTTATCCGGATTGTCGGCGCGACGAGCTGAACCCGAGTGACTGGTGAGAAGCGTTTTATGAGCCATCCTGAGGGCTACACCCGTAGAGAAATACTCACGCTGGCTGCCAGTGTTTCGGCGGTCTTCACGTTCGGTCCGGCAGGTGCGCAACCGGCGCCGTCGACGGAAACAGGAGGCAAGACCATGCAGACCCGCGCCATTCCTTCCAGCAACGAGTCCTTGCCGATCGTAGGGTTGGGCACTTATCGCGGATTCGATGTAGAGCCTTCGCAACCGGCCTGCAAAGACTTGCCCGCGGTGCTGGATGCGTTGTTCGACAAGGGTGGCAAGCTCATCGACAGCTCGCCGATGTACGGTCGCGCCGAACAGACCACTGGTGAATTGCTGTCGATCCATGAACCGCGCTCGCCGGCGTTCCTGGCCACCAAGGTGTGGACCCGGGGTCGGGAAGAAGGCATCGCGCAGATGGAACAATCCTTCGCTCTGTTGCAGACCGACCATATCGACCTGATGCAGATCCACAACCTGCTGGACTGGCAGACGCACCTGCCGACCTTGCGTCACTGGAAGGAAAAAGGGCGCATTCGCTACATCGGCATCACCCATTACACCGCCTCGGCCTATGAAGAAGTGGAAGCGGTACTCAAGGCCGAGCCGCTGGATTTTTTACAGATCAACTACGCGCTGGATGATCGCGGCGTCGAGAAACGCCTGCTGCCGTTGTGCCGCGAGCGTGGGGTGGCGGTGATCTGCAACCGGCCGTTCGGCGGTGGTGGCTTGCTGGCCAGGCTGAAGGATAAACCGCTGCCAGGCTGGGCGGCGCAAGTCGGGGTCAAGAGCTGGCCGCAACTGGCGCTGAAGTTCCTGCTGTCGCATTCGGCGGTGACCTGCGTGATTCCGGGCACCGGCAACCCGCGCTACATGGCGGAAAATGCCCGGGCCGGGTTCGGCCCGATGCTGACCGATGCCCAGCGTCAACAACTGATTGCGCTGGTGGGCTAGCGACGTGTTCAACCCGTTCCGGCGAGTCGTCGAACCTCTCCTATACTGATTCGCGTCCATGCCGCAGACAGTGCATTCGCTGTTCTGGCGGCGTCCCTGTCCATCACTGCAAGGAGATCGAACATGGCAATCCGCATTGGCGACGAAGCACCGGATTTCACCGCCGACACCACCGAAGGCACCCTCAATTTTCACCAATGGATCGGCGATGGATGGGCCATCCTGTTTTCCCATCCAAAGGATTTCACCCCGGTATGCACCACCGAACTGGGCTACCTGGCCAAACTCAAGCCGGAATTCGACAAGCGCAACACCAAGGTCATCGGGCTCAGCGTCGACCCGGTCAGTGACCACAACCGTTGGGTTGGTGACATCGCCGAGACCCAGGGCGCGGCGGTCAACTATCCGCTGATCGGCGACGAAAACCTGGTGGTGGCCAAGCTCTACGACATGATCCACCCCAATGCCAGTGGCGGCGCGCGCACAGCGGTGGACAACGCCACGGTGCGTTCGGTGTTCATTGTCGGTCCGGACAAGAAGGTCAAGGCCATGCTGATCTACCCGATGAGCGCCGGGCGCAACTTTGACGAAGTGCTGCGTCTGCTCGATTCCCTGCAACTGAATGCCAGGCACACCGTCGCCACACCAGTGAACTGGCGGCCGGGTGAGGATGTGATCATCCCGACCTCGGTGTCTGACGAAGACGCGAAGAAGAAATACCCGGACGGCTTCAAGACCTTGAAGCCGTATCTGCGCACCGTGGCTCAGCCGAAGTAGTTAGCAGCAGTAATACCGCTTTCGCGAGCAAGCCCGCTCCCACATTGGATCTTTGTCGTACACAGATTTTGTGTCCACTTGAGATCCCTGTGGGAGCGGGCTTGCTCGCGAAGAGGCCAACCCTGCTGGCCTCGGACTTCAATTCAAGCCAGATACTTGCGAAACCACCCCAACGTCCGCTCCCACGCCAGCTTGGCCGCCGCCTCGTCGTAGCGTGGTGTGGAGTCGTTGTGGAATCCATGATTGCAGCCCGGATAAATGTAGGCCTCATACGTCTTGCCCCCGGCCTTCAGGGCTTTCTCATAGGCCGGCCAGCCTTCGTTGATCCGCGTATCCAGTTCGCCGTAGTGCAGCATCACCGGTGCCTTGATCCGGGGCACTTCCTCAGCCGCTGGCTGACGGCCATAAAACGACACGGCGGCACCCAGTTCCGGATAGGCCACCGCGGCTGCATTGGTCACGCCACCGCCGTAGCAGAACCCGGTGATGCCGACTTTTCCACTGGCGGCAGGGTGTTTCATCATCCACTCGACGGCGGCGAAAAAGTCGTTCATGAGCTTTTCCGGGTCGACCGTGGCCTGAAGCTCGCGGCCCTTGTCGTCATTGCCGGGATAACCGCCGACCGAAGTCAGGCCATCCGGGGCGAGGGCAATGAAACCGGCCTTGGCCAAACGCCGGGCCACGACTTCGATGTACGGGTTGAGCCCGCGGTTCTCGTGCACGACCACCACCGCCGGCACCTTGCCGGTGGCCTTGGCCGGGCGCACCAGATAACCGCGAACCTGGCCATGGCCCTTGGGCGAAGGGTAGGTGATGTACTCGGCAACAATGTCCGGATCGGTGAACTCGACCTGCTCGGCCAGCGCGTAGTTGGGGCTTAGCGCCGCGAGCAGGGCTCCAGCCGTCAATCCTGCGAAGGTAAACAACGCTGCACGGTCGAGAAACTCCCGGCGATCAATCTTGCCGTGGGCGTAGTAGTCGTACAGCTCCAGCAGTTCCGGGGCAAAGTCTTTGGCAGTTAGACGGGTCATTGCTGCAACTCCTCTCTGCTGGTCTAACACGGACCCTGTGGGAGCGGGCTTGCTCGCGAATGCGGTGTGTCAGACACATGGATGTCGGATGTGCCGCCGCATTCGCGAGCAAGCCCGCTCCCACAGGGGGAAAGGTGATGCCAAAATTTCATTTCACGCACTGCGCCCCAGCCTTCGCCACCTGCGCATCCTGCTCAGGCTTGACGCCCGACACGCCGACAGCGCCTATCACCTGGCCATCGAAAATAATCGGTACGCCGCCTTCCAGCGAAGTCAGCAACGGAGCTGACAGAAAAGCGTAGCGTCCACCGTTGACCATGTCCTCATAGCTTTTCGATTCGCGCCGCCCGAGGGCTGAGGTGCGCGCCTTTTCGGTGGCGATGTAGGCACTGCCGGGCGCGCAGCCGTCGAGGCGTTCGAGGGCCAGCGGGTGGCCGCCGTCATCGACCACCACGATGGTCACGGCCCATTGATTGGCCTGTGCTTCGGCGCGGGCGGCGGTGAGGATCTGGCCGACTTCGGTCTGGCTCAGGACGGCTTTGCGGTTCATGGGCATCTCCAGCGTTCAGTTAAGGCAGGGCGGCTTCGACCAGTTCGATCCAGTGCCGTACCGGGGTTCGGCCCGCGCCGTCGAGGTGCGCCTGGCAGCCGATGTTGGCCGTGACTATGACCTCGGGATGGCCGCTTTCCAGGGCGTTGAGCTTGTTGTCGCGCAGTTGTCGCGACAGTTCGGGCTGGGTCAGCGAATAGGTGCCCGCCGAGCCGCAGCACAGGTGCCCGTCGGGTACGGACGTCAGGGTGAAACCGAACCTGGTCAGCAGCGCGTCCACGGCACCGCCGAGTTTCTGTCCGTGTTGCAAGGTGCAAGGGCAATGGAAGGCCAGGCGCTGCGAGGCATGGATGCCGAGCTTTTCCAGTGGTTCGTCGCGCAACACCTCCACCAGATCCCGGGCCAGCGCACTGACCTTTTTGGCCTTGTCGGCATAGGCCGGGTCGTTGCCCAGCAAATGCCCGTAGTCCTTGATGAAGGCGCCGCAACCGCTGGCAGTCTGCACAATCGCTTCGGCGCCTTTTTCGATGCCCGGCCACCACGCGTCGATGTTGCGCCGCGCACGATCGAGGCCGGCGGCCTGGGCGTCCAGGTGGTAGTCCACGGCGCCGCAGCAACCGGCTTCGCGGGTCGCGATGACGCTGATCCCCAACCGGTCCAGCACCCGCGCCGCTGCAGCATTGGTGTTGGGTGACAGGCTGGGCTGTACGCAGCCTTCGAGCATCAGCACCTGACGCTCGCGCAAGGTCGTGGGCCGAGGCTTGGCCGGGTAGACGCTGCGCGGCAACTTGCTTTGCAGGCTGCCGGGCAACAGCGCGCGGAACACCTGACCGCTATTGATCAAACCCTTGAACACATCGGGATGCGGCACGGTCTGACGCAACCCTTCGCGCAACAGGCGCTGACCGAGTGGGCGCGGCACCGCCGCATCGACCACCGCCCGACCGATGTCCAGCAGGTTGTGGTAATCGACGCCCGACGGGCAGGTGGTTTCGCAGTTGCGACACGACAGGCAGCGGTCGAGGTGCTGTTGGGTCTTTTGCGTGACTTCGTTGCCTTCCAGCACTTGCTTGATCAGGTAGATGCGACCCCGTGGTCCGTCCAGTTCATCGCCGAGCAGTTGATAGGTCGGGCATGTGGCATTGCAAAACCCGCAGTGCACGCAGGTGCGCAGGATGCTTTCGGCTTCTGCGGCACGAGGCAGTTGGCTGGCGCTTTCGCTCAAGGTCGTCTGCATGGTTCAAAGCTCCGCGTACAGCCGTCCGGGGTTGAAAATGCCCCGTGGATCGAGTTGTTGTTTCAGGCTGCGGTGATAACGCATCAGGGCCGGGGACAGTGGCTGGAACGGGGTGTCAGTCAAGCCGTGGCTGAAGCAGGTGGCATGGCCGCCGACCTCATCGACGACCTTGCGGATGAACGCCGTGTCGGCATCGGATTTCAACCAGCGCTGGGCGCCACTCCAGTCAATCAATTGGCGACCCGGCAGCGACAGGGGCGGCGTGTTGTGCGGCAGTGACAGGCGCCAAAGCGGCTGGTCCTCATCGAAGAAACTCAAGCGTTGTTCGTTGAGATCTTCCCAGTATGAAGCGTCCAGCCGTTCGCCACCGAGGCGCTCATGGGCCGCCGCCACTGAACCTTCACCGCCCTCAAGGCGCAGGTGCAGGCGTGTGCCGTCGTGACAGGCCGCGCTGATCGGCAGCGGCTGCTGGCCCCACTCCGCCAGGCGCTGCAAGGCGCGTTCAGGGTCCATTTCCTGGCTGATGCTCAAGGCTTGCCGGGGTTTGGGCAGCACTTTGAGGGAGACTTCGGTGATCAGCCCAAGGCAACCATAACTGCCGGTCATCAGCCGCGACAGGTCGTAGCCGGCAACGTTTTTCATCACCTCGCCACCGAAGCGCAACAGCTTGCCCTGGCCAGTGATAACCCGCGTGCCGAGAACGAAATCCCGCACCGACCCGGCCCACGGGCGCCGAGGCCCGGACAACCCGCAGGCGATCATGCCGCCGACAGTGGCGCCGTCGCCAAAGGCCGGCGGCTCGCATGGCAGCATCTGTTGCGCGGCGTCCAGCACTTGCGTCAGCTCCGACAACAGCGTGCCGCAACGGGCGGTGATCACCAGTTCGGTCGGGTCGTAACTGACGATGCCACGGTGCGAGCGGGTATCGAGAATTTCCCCGGCCGTGGTGCGGCCGAGAAAGGCTTTGCTGTTGGAACCCTGGATGCGCAACGGCGTGGCGTTTTCCAGCGCCTGATTGACTTGTTCCAGCAGTGACTGGCTGTCATCGAAATCTTTAGGGCTGCCCATCAGAAACGCTCCAGCTCGGGGAAGGGCAATTGACCGCCATGTATGTGCATGGCACCGAACTCGGCGCAGCGGTGCAGGGTCGGAATGTTCTTGCCGGGGTTGAGCAGGCCGCTCGGGTCGAAGGCGGCTTTGATGGCATGGAACAGGGTCAGCTCATCGCTGTTGAACTGCGCGCACATCTGGTTGATCTTCTCGCGGCCCACGCCGTGTTCACCGGTGATGCTGCCGCCGACTTTCACGCACAACTCCAGAATCTTGCCGCCCAAGGCTTCGGCGCGATCGAGTTCACCGGGTTGATTGGCATCGAACAGAATCAGCGGATGCATGTTGCCGTCGCCGGCATGGAACACGTTGGCCACCCGCAGGCCGTATTCGTTCGAAAGCTCGGCGATGGCGTGCAGCACGCCGGGCAGCTCGCGACGGGGGATGGTGCCGTCCATGCAGTAATAGTCCGGCGAGAGGCGGCCCACCGCCGGGAAGGCATTCTTGCGCCCGGCCCAGAAAAGCACGCGCTCGGCTTCGTCCTTTGCCTGACGCAATTCAATCGCGCCGGCCTGTTGCAGGACCTGGCGCACCCGGTCGCAGTCATCAACGACATCGGCTTCGACGCCATCGAGTTCGCACAGCAGAATGGCTTGCGCATCCACCGGATAACCGGCGTGGATGAAGTCCTCGGCGGCGCGGATGGCCAGGTTGTCCATCATCTCCAGGCCTCCGGGGATGATGCCGGCGGCAATGATGTCGCCGACGGCACGCCCGGCTTTTTCCACGGAATCGAACGCCGCCAGCAGCACTTTGGCGGTCTGGGGCTTGGGCAGCAGCTTGACCGTGACCTCGGTAATCACCCCGAGCAGGCCTTCGGAGCCGGTGAACAGCGCCAGCAGGTCGAAACCGGGAGAGTCGAGGGCGTTGGAGCCCAGGCTCAAATGCTCGCCGTCGACGGTGAGGATGTCGACCTTGAGCACGTTGTGCACGGTCAGGCCGTACTTCAGGCAGTGTACGCCACCGGCATTTTCCGCCACGTTGCCACCGATGGAACAGGCGATTTGCGAGGACGGATCCGGCGCGTAGTACAGGCCGAACGGTGCGGCGGCCTGGGAAATCGCCAGATTGCGCACACCGGGCTGAACCCGTGCAGTACGGGCGGCGGGGTCGATACTCAGGATGTGGTTGAAGCGCGCCATCACCAGCAGCACGCCTTTCTCCAGGGGCAGCGCACCGCCGGACAACCCGGTGCCCGCGCCTCGGGCTACAACGGGAACGCGCAGCTCATGACAGAGGCGCAGCACGCCTTGTACTTCGTCAAGGTGCCGGGGCAACACCACCAGCATCGGGGTGGTGCGATAGGCCGACAGTCCATCGCATTCGTAGGGCCTTAGTTCCTCTTGCTGATGCAGGATTTCAAGGTCCGGCAACCGGGATTTCAGGGCCTGCAACAGCGCGTGTCTGTCGACGTCGGGCAAGGCGCCGTCAACGCGTTCATCGTAGAGAATGTTCATCGGTTCGCGATTCTCGCTGGATGCCACTGACTTAAATCATTGGCCTGAGACGGCCGGCTGTCCATGGGATGTTTGTCTGCACGACGGACCATTCATTCAATAAAAACCACTCACCAATGTGGGAGCGGGCTTGCTCGCGAAGAGGGAGTGTCAGTCGAAGACATTGCCGTCTGACACACCGCCTTCGCGAGCAAGCCCGCTCCCACAGTTCGATTTAATGCCCGCCCACCACCATGTGGCTGAACGGCGCGACATAGGCCTGCAACGTCACCAGGCCGCCGACCAGAATCGCCAGCACAATCGAGTGGAAGAACACGTAACGCAGAATTTCCCCTTCATGGCCGTACCAGCGGGTGGCGGTGGAGGCGACCACGATTGACTGGGCGTCGACCATTTTGCCCATGACCCCGCCGGAACTGTTGGCGGCGGCCATCAATACAGGACTGATGCCCAACTGCTCGGACGTTACCCGTTGCAAGCCGCCGAACAGCACGTTGGACGCCGTGTCCGAACCGGTCAACGCCACACCGAGCCAGCCGAGCAGGGTGCCGAACATCGGGTAGAAGATGCCCGTCGCGGCGAAGGCCAGGCCCATGGTGGCGTCCAGGCCCGAGTAGCGCGTGAGGAAGCCCAAGGCGAGCATCGCCGCAATGGTGATCAGCGAGTAGCGCACCACCCACAGGGTTCGCAGGTATTGGCGAATCAGTTGCGGGATCGAATAACCCATCAGCAAGCCGCCGACAATCGCCGCCAGCAGAATGCCGCTGCCGGTGGCGGTGAACCAGGTGAACTTGTACACCGCTTCTTCGGTTTTCGGCGCCGGCACCACGGGCGGGACTTTCTCGACTTGTAAATGCAGCGTGGTAAAGGTCACGACCGGCGCGAACAGCGGGTTCGCCTCGCGCAGTGGTTTGCCCTGGGGATCGAGTTTGGCTGCACTGGTTTGCGGGTCGATGGCAGGGCGGGTGTCGAAAGTGTTTTTGAAGCCCTGGGTGCCCCAGATGAACACGAAAACGGTGAGGATGATCCATGGCATCCACGCCCGCATCACTGCCGGTTTCGCCTCATTGGCGAAGGTTGCAGTCGGTACAGGCTTTTCGTCGTGCTCGGCGTCGATCTTCGAGTTGTCGACCCGGCCGGACAAGGCAGCGGAAGTGTGTACGGTGGCCGGCTTCCACACCCTGAGGAAACCGGTCAGGCAGGCCATGGAAATCAGCGCGGCGATCACATCCACCAGCATCGGCCCGTGATAGTTGGACACCAGGAACTGCGGCACGGCAAAACTGACCCCGGCCACCAGGATCGCCGGCCAGATTTCCAGCATCTTGCGCCATCCGGCAAAAGCCCAGATCAGCCAGAACGGCACCAGCACCGAGAAGAATGGCAACTGCCGGCCGACCATCATCGACAGCTCCATTTCATCCAGCCCGGTCACCTTGGCCAGGGTGATGATCGGCGTGCCGAGGGCACCGAACGCCACGGGAGCAGTGTTGGCGATCAACGCCAGCCCCGAAGCGGCCAGCGGCGAAAAACCCAGCCCGATCAGAATCGCCCCGGTCACCGCCACCGGCGTGCCGAAGCCGGCCGCGCCTTCGAAAAACGCACCGAAGCAGAAGGCAATCAGCAGCAATTGCAGGCGCCGGTCATCGGTGATGCGCGCCAGGGAGTCTTGCAACACTTTGAACGAGCCGTTCTCGGTGGTCAGGCGGTGCAGGAAGATGATGTTCAACACAATCCAGCCAATCGGCAGCAGGCCGTTGGCCGCCCCGAACAACGCCGCCGAACCGGCCATGTTCGCCGGCATGCCGAAGGCGAAGATCGCGATCAACAAGGCCGAGCTCAGGGCAAGCAATGCCGCCAGATGCGCCTTGACATGAAAGAACGCCAGGGATGCCAGCATCACCACCACCGGTACGGCGGCCATGAGGGTTGAAAGCACCGGGTTACCGAACGGATCGTAGACTTGCTGCCAGACCATGTTCCACCTCTGCTTTTTATTGTTGGACGTGCAGACCCCTTGTGGGGGAGGTGGCCTTCAGTATAGGTGGCATTGCGCCGCTGTCAGGCCAGGCCTTCGGTCCAACCGGCCGGCGCGTTTCAGGGGGCTGAGCTAGCATGGCCAGTAGGGTTTGAATCCAGTCAGGGGAGGAATGCAGTCATGACCGAGCGCCATCTGGAGCACAAGGAAACGCTATCGAACGGATGCAATATCAAAGTCAAAGCCGAGATATTGAAAGACGGTTCGTTGGGCATGTTCATCGGTGTCTATCGTCCGGACGGCAGCGTCATCAATGAAAACCACGATCCACGGCCGCACATGATGGACATGGAAGCGGCAATGGATTGGGGGATCGATATTGCGAAGGGGATTGGCAACAGTCAGCGATCGTTGTGAGCTGTGTTGTGAAAAGCCCCGGCCATGTTGCGAGTTACCAGGAACCGTAGGGAATGCCGAATTTGTCGATGTAGGCTTTGGACTCTTCTGTCAGCGGTCGATGCTTGCCGCCTGAATGGCCGCCATAGGGGCCTTCGGGATTGATCGTGCCTTGCACGCGGGTGACTTCAATGGCCGAGAGGCAAGGCCCTCTGACCCATACTTTTGCGATACCGCCCGGAGCCAAGCCCACGACCAGTAGGTTTCGGTAATCCGTTATCCATTTACCGTCCGCGCCGCAATAGGCTCGTTCACCTTTAAGCATGATGGCGCGAGCCGACTCGGGAATTTCGATGTAAGCCTCGTAGGTTTGTGGTTCGGCCATAGATTGCCAGCGAACGTAGACCAGACGAGGAAGGTCGGCTCCTAGGACGCGCTTGCCTTTGCCCCCGACATCCTTGCGCCATCCTTTAGGGTTGCCTTTGAATTCGGTCGGTATGCCTTTGCTGAATGCGCGGGGGTATCCCATGGCGGGTATGCCGCTACCGGCATGACGGTACAGGTAGTCATTGATATCAACGGCATCGGCCGTTTCAATCCAGACTTCCATGTAGTGGGGGGCAAAAAACGACAGGGTCCAGGCGTCGTAGGGTAGTGAGCGACGTTCAGCAAGTGCACAACCCGTTAACACCAGCGCGAATAAACCGATCGCTGTGGCTCGAAGGAGTGTTGTTTGTTTAAACATTGGGATGCACTACTCGTTCATGGTTGTCGGTGGATTGCGTTTCCTCATGGTTACCAGGACCCGTAGGGAATGCCGAATTTGTCGATGTAGGCTTTGGACTCATCCGACAGAAAGTAGTACTCACCTCCCGTCTGACCTCTATAAGGGCCTTCGGGATTGATCGTGCCTTGCACGCGGGTGACTTCAATGGCCGACAGGCAAGGGCCTCTGACCCATACTTTGGCGATACCTCCCGGAGCCAAGCCCACGACCAGTAGGTTTCGGTAATCCGTTATCCATTTACCGTCTGCGCGACAGAACGCCTGTTCCCCCCTCCGCATGATTGTGCGAGCCGATTCGGGAATCTCGATGTAGACCTCGTAAGTCTGCGGTTCGGCCAATGACTGCCAGCGGACGTAAATGAGCCGGGGAAGATCAGCACCGGTAACGTACCTGCCACTTCCCCCAGGATTTTCTGGCCATCCTTTTGGTTTACCTTTGAACTCTTTCGGTACGCCTTTGCTGAACGCCGTTGGATAGCCTGTAGTAACGCCGCCGCTTCCGGCCCCTCGAAACACATAGTCATTGATATCGACCACGTCAGCCGTTTCTATCCAGGCTTCCATATACGGACGACCAAAAAAATTAAGGGACCAGGCGTCATAGGGAAAAGAACGGCGCTCAGACAGCGCGCAGCCAGCCATCAGCAGTACAAGTAAGCCTGCCACTGCAGTTCTAGGCATCATTGATCGTTTAAACATTCGGATGCACCACCCTCTTATCGTTGTCGGTAGGTCGATTGATAAAGACGATGTTTAGATCGCTGGTGTTGAAACCTGTGGCGGCATTCCAGTTAGCAGACTGATGGATATAACGCTGATGGAGCAAAACGTATTCATCCGTGCTAAAGGCTATTGTGAGTGTTTCACCGAGGGCATAAGCCATCAGTTTTTTTGCAATGGTTTGCAGCTCTTCAGGTAATGACAGTCTGGGGTCGTTCTCCTTGATCGGGCGCAGTGGTGCGCCATTTCTGGCGGCCAGTTCCCGCATGATGCGCAGGTAAATCAAAGCCAGTTCGTTGCGCACCTCGCGCTCACAACTGACGGAGGTATACACGTGTTTCCACTCGTATTTATCTTTTCCCCGGGTCGCATATTCTCGCTCCCAGGTGCGTATCCGTAGCGGCAGGCTGTACCAGGTCAGTCCATGAATTCGTTCCAGTTGAGTCTGCGTCGTGAAGTAACTGGCGGTTTGCGTCGCTTGCACATGAAGGCCCACCTCGCTACGCCGGGGTTTACTCAGTAGCACTTTTTCTGTGGCTCGTGGCAGATAGCCGCCGCCAAGGTCCGAATGCACCCCCGGCAACTTGATGTCTGCCTTGCCAGCGCTGTTGAGGGAAAAGTTGTGGCGACATTCATCGTTGGCCACCAGGTGGACGATTTTTTTGGCTAGGGTCGGCGCCAGGTACAAGTTGACGCCAGGATTGATGGCATCATGGACGCTAAAATCACCAGTGGAATAGTCCGCCACGGCGGCGACTGTGTCATAAAGACCGATAAAGTTGATGGCAAGATCGTCTTTGACGCGCCAGTCAAACTTCTCAACAAACAAGGTTGAGTCAGACGGCAGTAGCATCGCCAGTGGGCTCTGCTCTCCTTTCATCAATTCATTGGCAAAGTGTCTAGCGGCGGCAGCTCCTCGACTGAAACCAAAAATATCGAACTCAATCCGCTCAATTTTCAGTTCGGGGTTTACTTCACTTAACAGCCGAATTTTTCCGAGAATGACCGGCGGGCTTTGCTCAACCCGAGCCAGCACGCCGAAAGCCCCAACCCCAGTCGCTTGCGAGTATAGGGAGTCCTTTTCACCACTGCTGGTGCCAATACCTTCCAGGTAAATCCGGAGGGACGCGAATGTCTCTTCAGCCTCAAGCTGCCTGTCGCTGTCATCCTTATAAAGGTCATACAACCGCGCCACATTACTACTGTCATTCCCATAACTATTATCCGGCGCACCACCCTTGCCGTCATACCCGTGATACGCGCAGAACTGGCGAATATCCTCAGCCTGATCCTCCAGCCCCACATCCCTGGCATAACACCCCGCGACTTTTTCGCTGTTGGCGCGGTTGTTCCCGGTGCCGTCAAAAAACACGCCGATCCGCAGGGTAATGCCCTCGATCTCGACTTCTTCTTCCTCTTCCTCCAGCTCATCCTGTGACGTCAGGGGAGCGGGGCACTCGTCCACAGGTGGAACCGTGGGTGCCAACAACCCCGGCAGCAGTCCCGGCATCAGCGTACGAACCGCTGCGCCCGTCACCGGCGCACCACCGACCACGACCTCAGTGCTGCTGAAGAGGCCACCCGGTCCGATCACGAAGTGATGATTGCCGTCCTTCAAGGTCAGGCTGGCGCCGGCCTCGAGCGTAATGTTCGCACCGGCCTTGATGTGAATGTTCTGGGCGTCGAGTACCAGTGTCTGCTCGACACGGGTATGGCTGCTTTCACCAACGTGGAGGTAATCGCCGGCATCCAGCCGGACCTTGCGGTCGCCGCTGACGGTGCGATGTTCTTCCGCGCCCAGCACCGAGATGCTGCGGCCCTTGATGGTTTCCCGGCGTTCGTTGCCCACTTCGAGGCGGCTATCGTGTTCGACCTTGTGTTCCATGTCGCGCTGGGCGCGCAGGTAGATCAACTCCTGGCCGGCACGGTCTTCCAGGTGCAGTTCGTTGAAGCCGCGCCCGCCCGGCGAACTGCGTGAGCGAAACACGCTGCGGGTCTTGTGCTCGGGCAGTTCGTAGGGGGTGGGGTGGGCGCTGTTGGCGAAGCAACCGCTGATGACCGGTTGATCGGGGTCGCCGTGGAGGAAGCTGACCCTGACTTCCATGCCCACCCGGGGCAGGGTCACGCTGCCATGGCGGTCGCCGGCATTGCTCGAGGCAACGCGCAGCCAGCAGCTGCTTTTGTCATCGTGGCGACCTTCGCGGTCCCAATGGAACTGGACCTTGACCCGGCCATGGCGGTCGCAGTAGATCTCTTCGCCTTTGGGGCCGGTGACCACCGCGGTCTGGCTGCCCAGCACGGGTTTTTCATACACCTCTTTCGAGCGGTAACACACATCCCAGGGGGTCACCCAGAAGGTGTTGCGATAACCCTGGGTGAAGCCGGTCGGGGGCTCAATGGCGTCATGGTCGGCATGCTCTTCAAGGACCTGGGGTTGCCACCCCCGGTGGTGAATGCGGTTCAACAGCCACAGATCGTTCCACTCCGGGCACGGATGCTCGGACATCGTCAAAAAGTGCCCGCAGACCAGGGATGGCTGATCGCTGTCGCCCTCGACCTGGCAGTAGTCGACCCGATGTTGTTCCAGCGCGTGTCGCGCCAGAATCTTGCCTCGTTCACCCTGTTTGAAATCGCTGGGGAACTGGTAATCCTCCAGGTCCGGTTGAGCCTTTTCGGCCTGCGGCCGATGCTCGGACTCCAGTCGGATGCCGGATTTTTCAAAGTCGTAGTCACGCCGTGTGGTGCGACTGGTCCGGGCCTCGAAACACAGGGCGAAGCGGTTGATTACCGGTCCTTGGGCGACCATGCCGCTGGCGGGGTGGTAGGGGGTGGGTTGTTCGAGTCGAGGGAAAAAGGTCTGGTCATCACCGAACGCCAGCACATGGCGGTCGCGGCTGTGGCGAAAGTGGTAATGCAGGCCTTCTTCATGGCACAGGCGCTGGATGAACCGCAGGTCGGATTCCTTGTATTGCACGCAATACTCGCGCTTGGGATAGTCGCGACCGAGCTGGAACTGGCAACGGTCGCCGAGAATGCCGTGCTCTTTGAGTAACTGCGTGATGATCTGCGGGACGCTCAGTTGCTGGAAAATACGCTGGTTGATGCGGTGCGCCAGATAAGACAATTGGGGCCGCAGCGTCACGCGATAGCGGCTCAGGCGCCAGCCATGGGCACTCTGTTCAATACGCTGGATCTGCCCGTGGATGCCTTGGCCGTTGTCGCTGAACGAGAGATAAGCCTGCCGGTGCAACAGGCTTTCCAGGTCAGGGATGGGGCGGTCGCTGACGAGATCCAGGTCAAAGGCATAGGGTTGGCTGATGCATTCATCGCCGGTGAACGAGAGGACCTGAAGCGTTTGTTCGAAGTGATCGATGGTGAGGTTGAATCGAGCATTGGCGTTTGCGTCGAACATCCGGTGTTCCTTGTCTTGAGACGTGGCACAGGCTCCAGGACGTTGGTGCAAGACTTGTAAACAGGTCATCCGTGACCCGATCACAACAAACGCCCCGGAGCCGGGTTCAGTGCAACGCTAACAAGACCGCCAATGAATTGATGTCAGACGCTTCCTAAAATGCAGTTACAAAACCTCATGACGCTGGCGAAGGCTCAAAAACCGAACGAACGGGCCGAGCCTTTTGCCAGTTCGACATCCAGCAGATGCTCGACCAGCACGTCGTTCAAAAAGCGAAATTGATCATTGAGCCCGACCACCTCGTTGCTGAAGTGATGATCGGCTGCCGGGATCAGCAACGCCTCGAAATTTTTGTCGAACATTAGAGTCAACTCTTTACGTGACTCGAATTTCTGCGCGTAGAAATTGTTGCCGAACACCGGAAAACGCACGGCGAGGGTGACGGTGTGGATCATGATGTTTGCTCCTCGCTCAAGACATACCAGGCAAACACACCCAACGTGAACGCCGTCAGGGCCAGGCAGGTCAGCAAATGGATCAGCATGATGTTCCCCTCCGATTCAGGGTTTCGTGTTGGCTTGGGATTGATCCTACGCTGACGGCTATCAAGCGGAAGGCAATCGCGGCGATGGTGATTATTGATGCAAGTGATGGTGGTTTTTGTGCTGTCTGCTCTGGCCCCTTCGCGGGCAAGCCCGCTCCCGCAGTTCCGTGGCCAACCGCTTTTCTGTGGGAGCGGGCTTGCCCGCGAAGGCGGCCTCAGGGGCGCCGCGGCCTATACTTGAATCATGGTTTTCGAGTGCTGGGCATTTCGCCCGGTGCCAACTGCAGGAAGCCGCCATCTTGAATCTGCGTTCGCTGATCATTGCCGTGCTGGTGGTGTTGGCGGGGTGTGCCACGCCTGTGCGCGCGCCGGTCCAAGTGGCACCGGTCATCATTCCTGCCAGCACCTGGCAGCAAGTGGACCGAGAGATCGTCGCCGCGTCGCAGGCGGCCACCGAGCAGACCAAAATCTACGCCCGCGGCGCCATGGATTACTGGCGCACACGGGTCTATGAGTTGACCGAAGAGAAATTCATTCCGTGGTTCAGCAACTACTGGACCCAGGAATGGCTGTCGATGAAGGTCAGCTGGTACACCATCAGCGCCAAGGGTGAGCAGGACACCGCGGAAAAACGCCTGGCGGAGTACCTGCTCGAAGCCTATCAGGAGAAGGTCCTGGCCCCGGTGGCAGCGGAAATCGATCCCGATGCGATTCTCGGCCTGTCAGCGAAGTTCTACGTCGACATCCTCAAGGAAGATCTGCAGAAAATCTCCACCCGTCACGGCGTGCCGATGGCCCAGCTCAACGGGCGCATCCAGAAAGTCCCGGCCATCGCCCTCGGGCCACCGCCGGCGCGGGACGCCTCGCTGTACCAGATCGTGCACACCGAACCGCTGAACACATTGCCGGCCTTCGTCGCGCTGGTCGAAAAGGTCCATAAGGCCGGCGGCGACAAGGGTGTGGGCTCGACCGACACCGCGATGGCGCCGGTGGCCAAGCGCGCCAGCCGGCGGATGGAAGCCGAGATGGCCCCGCGCGGGGCCGCCAGCGCCGTGGCTGCAGCGGCCGGGAAACTGGCCGGTGGCTTGATCACGCTAGGGGTGGCGGGCGTTCGTGCACTGATCCAGGCCAATGACCGGCCCGACAGCGAAGCACTGATCCGCAGCAGTCTGGGCAATACCTTCGACAAGGCCTGGATCAAACTGGTGCAAAGCCCGACCAGCGGCGTCATGGCTGGCACGCTTTACATGGCGGCGCAGATCGAAGGCAACCTGGCGGATCGCACTGCACCGTCGGTCGGTTTGAGCGCCGGAACTGTCGATTGGACGCCAGCGCAACCGACTACCCAGAAGAACACCCCATGACCCCAAGGAGAAACGCTCATGTCTTACGTCGGTGGCTTTATCGCTGCCGTACCCACCGCCAACCGCGAGCAATACTTGAAACACGCCGAAATTGCCGCCTCGATCTTCAAGGGAAACGGTGCCTTGAGCGTGGTCGAATGCTGGGGTGAAGATGTGCCGGAAGGTAAGGTCACGTCGTTCCCGATGGCGGTAAAACTCAAGGAAGGCGAAACCGTTGCCTTTGGCTGGATCGTCTGGCCGGACAAGGCCACCCGCAATGCCGGAATGGGCAAGATGATGCAGGACTCGCGCATGAAGCCGGACGTCAATCCGATGCCCTTCGACGGTCAGCGCATGGTCTACGGCGGGTTCGAAATACTCCTCCAGGCCTGACGCCGGACGCGGGATCACTCCGGCGTCGGGGTGATCCTGCAACTCTTGCGCTGCCGGATTTCCTCGTCCGTCGGTCGCTCGCGGATGAACTCGAAGCGCGGCTCGCCTTCGTTGTAATGCACCAGCCAGCCCCATTCCAGCTTGAGCTCATCCTGGCCTGGCTCGGGCGGCGTGGCCCACCATGGCTCTTTGCTGATGATCTGTCGCATGGCCCCCTCCGGTTTTTCGGGATGCTAGAACTATAACGCGCATGCCGGACAGCGCCAGAAATGCGCTGGCCGGCAAGCGGGTGTTGAGTACACTCAGGCAGTCTTCCCAAGAGATGTCCGGTATGAATGACGAATCCCGCGAGCCGTTCAAGCGCCTGTTCTTTGCGCTGAATTGCGCCCCGGCCCAACGCCGGGACATCGCCCAGTGGCGCAGTGCGCTGCAATTGCGCAACGGACGGCCGGTGCCGGCAGAAAACTTTCACCTGACGCTGAAGTTTTTGGGGGCGGTTGGTGTGGCGCAGATCGCCGACATCTGCACCGCTGCGGCATCCATTCGCACACCGGGTGAGCGTTTGACGGTGGTGCTGGATCGGCTGGACGTGTGGCGCAGGGCAGGGGTGCTGGTGCTCGCGCCGATGCAGGCGCCCCCGGCATTGCTGCGTTTGGTGTATGCCCTGGAGCAGGCGATGTTGCCGTTTGGTCCGGAGGAAGCACCAAGGGAATACCGTCCGCACCTGACCCTGGCGCGGGATTACCGGGCACCGGTACCGGAGTCCTCGACCGCACCGGAGTTCTTCCTGCGTGCCGAGCGCTTCACCCTGTTCGAATCCCACAAGGGCCGTTATCGGGCGCTGGCCGAATGGCCGTTGATTGATCCCCAATAAAAAAGGCGCCCGAGGGCGCCAAAATTCACCTGAGCCGAGGGAGCCAGGTGAGGCCGTTCTACTGCAGGAGAGGCAGCGGTGGTAAGGCGCTGCGTGAACGGAAAGTGTTGAACACCACCGATCAACTGTGGGAGCGGGCTTGCTCGCGAAAGCGGTATACCAGCCAACATCAATGTTGAATGTGATGGCCTTTTCGCGAGCAAGCCCGCTCCCACAAGGGTTGGTGGCGTGAATTACTGGCCGAGTTTCACCTTGGTCCAGCCTCGGGTCATGATCCGCTGGATGGCGATCGGCTGATCGGGAACGGCATAGAGCGTGGCCATCACCGCTTCCGACGGGTAGGAACCCGGATCGTTGCGGATCGCTTCATCGACCAGTGGCGTGGCCGCCGCATTGGCGTTGCTGTAGCCGATGTTGTTGGTGATGTCGGCGATCACGTCAGGACGCATCAGGAAGTTCATGAACAGGTAAGCGTTCTCGACGTTGGCGGCATCACGCGGGATCGCGAGCATGTCGTAGAAACTGGCGGCGCCTTCTTTCGGGATGCTGTAGTCGATCTTCACCTTGTCCCCGGCTTCTTGGGCGCGGGCCTTGGCCTGCAGCACGTCGCCGGAGTAACCGACGGCCACGCAGATGTTGCCGTTGGCCAGGTCCGAGATGTATTTCGACGAATGGAAGTACGCCACGTTCGGGCGAATCTTCATGAACAGCGCCTCGGCTTCGGCGATGTGCTGTTTGTCCTGATCGTTCACCGGGTAGCCCAGGTAGTGCAGGGCAGTCGGGATCATTTCGGTCGGCGAGTCGAGGAAGCTGATGCCGCAGGCCTTGAGCTTCTCGGCGTTTTCCGGTTTGAACAGCAGGTCCCAGGAGTTGGTCGGGGCGTTGGCGCCGAGCACTTCCTTGACCTTGGCCGGGTTGAAACCGATGCCGATCGAGCCCCACATGTAGGGGATGGCGTGGGCGTTATCGGGATCGCTCGCGGAGGCATTTTTCAGCAGCACCGGATTGAGGTTGTTCCAGTTCGGCAGCTTCGATTTGTCCAGCGTCTGGTAGACGCCGGCCTTGATCTGCTTGGCCAGGAAGCTGTTGGACGGCACGACGATGTCGTAGCCGGATTTGCCCGCCAGCAGGCGCGCCTCGAGGGTTTCGTTGCTGTCGAACACATCGTAGGTCACCTGGATGCCGGTCTCGTCTTCGAACTTCTTGACGGTGTCCGGGCCAATGTAATCCGACCAGTTGTAGACGCGCAGAACCTTGTCATTGGCCTGGGCGCCAGTGGCGATCGCGCCCAATAAGGACAGTGTCAGCAGAGTCCTGCCAAACATTTTCATCGGTACAACTCCATTTCTTTTTTATTCAAATACACAAAACAATCGCAGTCTTGGCACACCCCTTGTAGCAGCTGGCGAAGCCTGCGTTCGGCTGCGAAGCAGTCGTAAAACCCGCGAAATCAGAACCGCAGTGTCTGAATTCACGACTGCTTCGCAGCCGAACGCAGGCTTCGCCAGCTGCTACAAAGCGTGTGTGCAGCAGGCCCTTAGGCCGTCGCTTCTACCATTTGCTTTTTAGGTTGCTGCCAGGATTCGCTGGCGGTCTGGTCCATGGCTTCCTGGATCGCGCGTTTGCGGGTGGCTTCGGCACGGCGGCTGAAGTACCAGACCATGAAGGTCACGATCGACACCGCCAGCAGAATCAGGCTGGCCACGGCGTTGATCTCGGGTTTCACGCCCAGACGTACCGCCGAGAACACTTCCATCGGCAGAGTCGTGGACCCCGGGCCGGACACGAAGCTCGCCAGCACCAGGTCATCCAGCGACAGGGCGAACGACATCATGCCGCCGGCCGCCAGTGACGGCGCGATCATCGGGATGGTGATCAGGAAAAACACCTTGAATGGCTTCGCACCCAGGTCCATGGCCGCTTCTTCGATGGACAGGTCCAGTTCGCGAAGGCGGGCGGAGACTACCACCGCCACGTAAGCGGCACAAAACGTGGTGTGAGCGATCCAGATGGTGACGATGCCGCGCTCCTGTGGCCAGCCGATCAACTGCGCCATGGCCACGAACAGCAGCAACAGCGACAGACCGGTGATCACTTCAGGCATCACCAGCGGCGCGGTGACCAGGCCACCGAACAGGGTGCGACCCTTGAAGCGCGTAACGCGGGTCAGCACGAACGCGGCTAACGTCCCTAGTGCCACCGCCGCGACGGCGGTGTAGCAGGCGATCTCCAGCGAGCGCACCACCGAACCCATCAGTTGCGAGTTGTCGAGCAGGCCGGCGTACCACTTGAACGACCAGCCACCCCACACCGTCACCAGCTTCGAGGCGTTGAACGAGTAGATCACCAGAATCAGCATCGGCAGGTAGATAAACGACAGGCCGAAAATCAGCATGAACTTTGAAAATCCGAAGCGTTTCATCCCCGTGCCTCCATCTCTTTGGCCTGGCTGCGGTTGAACAGCAGAATCGGCACAATCAGGATCAACAGCATCACCACCGCCAGCGCAGACGCCACCGGCCAGTCGCGGTTGTTGAAGAACTCTTGCCACAACACACGGCCGATCATCAGGGTTTCCGGGCCGCCCAGCAGTTCCGGAATCACGAACTCACCGACCACCGGAATGAACACCAGCATGCAGCCGGCGATGATGCCGTTCTTGGCCAAAGGCACGGTGATTTTCCAGAAGCTGTTGAAGGTGCTCGAACCCAGGTCCGACGCCGCTTCCAGCAGGCTCTGGTCATGCTTGACCAGGTTGGCGTACAGCGGCAGCACCATGAACGGCAGATACGCATACACCACGCCGATATAAACAGCGGTGTTGGTGTTGAGGATCTCGATCGGGTGCGACGTCAGCCCGGTCCACATCAGGAACGCGTTGAGCAGACCGTTGTTGCTGAGGATGCCCATCCACGCATAAACGCGGATCAGGATCGCGGTCCAGGTCGGCATCATGATCAGCAGCATCAGCACGTTCTGCGCTTCCTTGCTGGCCTTGGTGATGGCGTAGGCCATCGGAAAACCGATCACCAGGCACATCAGGGTGCTGAACAGCGCGACCTTCAACGAACCGAGATAAGCCGAGAGGTACAGCTCGTCCTGGCCCAGCAATGTGTAGTTGCCGATGTTGAGCAACAGCTGGAATTTCTGCTCGGCGTAGGTGTAGATCTCCGAGTAGGGCGGAATGGCCAGGGCTGATTCCGAGAAGCTGATCTTCATCACCAGGAAGAACGGCAACATGAAGAACAGGAACAGCCAGATGAATGGAATCCCGATGACGAACTTGCGCCCGCTGGGGACCAACCTCAGGAATTGCTGATTGAAGGTTTTCATGCGCGCAGTACCACGCCGCTGTCGTCTTCCCACCACACGTAGACCTGATCGTCCCAGGTCGGACGCGCACCACGGCGTTCGGCGTTGGCCATGAACGACTGGACGATCTTGCCGCCAGGCAGCTCGACGTAGAACACCGAGTGGCCGCCGAGGTAGGCGATGTCATGCACCTTGCCGCTGGACCAGTTGTAGCGGTTGTCCGGCTTGACGGTGCTGACCAGCAGTTTTTCCGGGCGGATCGCGTAAGTGATCGACTTGTCCTGAACCGAGGTGCTGACGCCGTGACCGACGTAGATTTTCTGCTCCAGGTCCGGGCTGTGGATGATCGCGTGACCTTCCAGGTCTTCAACCACGGTGCCGTCGAAGGCGTTCACGTTGCCGATGAATTCGCAGACCATGCGACTGACCGGGGCTTCATAGATGTCGACCGGGCTGCCGATCTGGGCGATCCAGCCCAGGTGCATGATCGCGATGCGCTGGGCCATGGTCATGGCCTCTTCCTGATCGTGGGTCACCATCACGCAAGTCACGCCAACGCGCTCGATGATTTCCACCAGCTCCAGCTGCATTTGCGAGCGCAGCTTTTTATCCAGTGCGCCCATCGGTTCATCGAGCAGCAGCAGCTTCGGACGCTTGGCCAGGGAGCGGGCCAGGGCCACACGCTGACGCTGGCCGCCGGACAGTTGATGCGGTTTGCGCTTGGCGTATTGGGTCATGTGCACCAGGCGCAGCATTTCCTGCACGCGGGCTTCGATTTCGGCCGCTGGCAAACGGTCCTGCTTGAGGCCGAAGGCGATGTTCTGCGCCACGGTCATGTGCGGGAACAGCGCGTAGGACTGGAACATCATGTTGATCGGTCGTTCGTACGGCGGCATGTCGGTGATGTCGACACCGTCGAGCAGAATCCGGCCTTCGGTCGGGCGCTCGAAACCGGCGAGCATGCGCAGCAGGGTCGATTTGCCGGAGCCGGAACCACCGAGCAGGGCGAAGATTTCACCCTGGTGGATTTCCAGGGACACATCGTCCACTGCGGTGGTTTCGTCGAATTTCTTGGTGACGCGATCGACTTTCACCAAGACCTTCTTCGGTGCCTGGTGACCTTCAATAGCCTTCCTGTAAATGCTGGAGGCGTTTGCCATGTGAAACTCCCAACAGGTTTCAGTCGCCAGGCCAACACGGCCCGGCTTAATAGTGGATTGCAAACCCGAGCAGTGCGGTGCTGGTCAATCGGAATGCGGTCGTCCTGTAGGAGCTGGCTTGCCAGCGAAGGCGGCCTGACAGGCAACAATGATGTCGACTGATCCGGCCTTTTCGCTGGCAAGCCAGCTCCTACAGGGTATTGCGCATGCCTGACGGACACTCCGCTCGGGTTAATTCGGCGCCGCCATCCTGGCTGCCTGGTAGTACTTGTTGTTATCGCAGTGTGTTGTTTTCGCGAGCGGCGCACGCAAAAGCGCCTGCCCGCTCGCGGTGGGCCGTTAATTGATCGAATCCGGATTCAGGTCGTCAGCTCGAGTGACGCAGCGCCGCCCGTTGTCGGCAGGCTTCGCCGAACGCCTGGAAAATACTCAAATAAGGAGGGTTGTTCAGGACCTGCCATTCCGGGTGCCATTGCACGCCGAGGGCAAATGCCGGGCTGTGCTCGACGGAGATCGCCTCGATCAGGCCATCGGGCGCGACGGCTTCGGCGCGCAGGCCGGGTGCGAGGCGGTCGATGCCCTGGCTGTGAATCGAATTGACCTGGAACACCGCAGGCAGGTCCAGCGCTTCGAACACACCGCCAGGCTGCGCATTCACCGCATGGGCCGGCGCATATTGCACGGCCAGGTCCGGGTGGTTGGCTTCACGATGATCAAGGAAGCCAGGCAGTTCATGGACTTTCTGATGCAGGCTGCCACCGAACGCCACGTTCATCTCCTGAAAACCGCGGCAGATGCCGAGCACCGGAACGCCAGCTGCGATGGCGGCACGGATCAGGGGAAGGGTGGTGCGATCCCGCTGGGGATCGTGTTCCGTGCCGGGAGCGCTGTCGGGGCCTTGATAGTGGAAGGGTTCCACGTTCGAAGGCGAGCCGGTCAGCAACAGACCGTCGAGCTGCGGCAGCAGGTCATCGATTTCGGTCAGTTCAGCCAGGGAAGGAATAACGACAGGCAGCCCCAGCGCCGCAACGCTGACAGCACGCAAGTACTTGTCGCCGCTGATGTGGTAGGGGTGCAGGCCAATCTGTTTGACGCACGCAGTAACGCCGATCAATGGCTTGAGTGCCATTTTTATCACCTCGAAGTTTCACACTTGAACGAGCTTTTCTGGAGCTTAGCCTTGTTGATTTTAATTAACAACTCTCATGTAAAAAATTCTAAACGCCACACGTCCGATCTTCAGGATTTACGCGTGTTTGAGGGCGTATATGGCACTCTCGTCCTTCTGAGAGGCCCGAAAATAAACGTTGAAAGGCCAGGTGTTCGCTATTGACTTCACTTTGCCTTTCGGATTGACTGGGCTCGTGAAAGGGCGGTGAACATAATAATTAACAGTAAAAAATAGGTGCATCATGTCGGTCCCTCTGCGTACCGTTCAACTCAACGAAGCAAACGCATTCCTTAAGAAATATCCTGAGGTTTTGTACGTCGACCTTCTGATTGCGGATATGAACGGTGTGGTGCGCGGCAAGCGCATCGAGCGCACCAGTCTTCATAAGGTTTACGAGAAAGGCATCAACCTGCCGGCGTCTCTGTTTGCTCTGGACATCAATGGTTCTACGGTGGAAAGCACCGGCCTGGGTCTGGACATTGGCGACTCCGACCGGATCTGCTACCCAATCCCGGGCACCCTGAGCATCGAACCCTGGCAGAAGCGCCCGACTGCGCAACTGCTGATGACCATGCACGAACTGGAAGGCGAGCCATTTTTCGCCGACCCGCGTGAAGTGCTGGCTAATGTTGTGCGCAAGTTCGACGACATGGGCCTGACTATCTGCGCCGCGTTCGAACTGGAGTTCTACCTGATCGACCAGGACAACGTGAACGGTCGTCCGCAATCGCCACGTTCGCCGGTATCCGGCAAGCGCCCGATGTCGACCCAGGTGTACCTGATCGACGACCTCGACGAATACGTCGACTGCCTGCAAGACATCCTCGAAGGCGCTAAAGAGCAGGGCATCCCGGCTGACGCCATCGTCAAGGAAAGCGCCCCGGCGCAATTCGAAGTCAACCTGCATCACGTGGCTGACCCGATCAAGGCGTGCGACTACGCCGTTCTGCTCAAGCGTCTGGTGAAGAACATCGCCTACGACCACGAGATGGACACCACCTTCATGGCCAAGCCGTATCCGGGCCAGGCGGGTAACGGTCTGCACGTGCACATTTCGATTCTCGACAAGGAAGGCAACAACATCTTTGCCAGCGAGGATCCCGAGCAGAACGCCGCGCTGCGACACGCGATCGGCGGTGTGCTCGAGACCCTGCCGGCGCAGATGGCGTTCCTCTGCCCGAACGTCAACTCGTACCGTCGTTTCGGTGCACAGTTCTATGTGCCGAACTCGCCGAGCTGGGGCATCGACAACCGCACCGTGGCCGTACGTGTACCGACCGGTTCGCCGGACGCCGTGCGCATCGAACACCGCGTGGCTGGCGCCGACGCCAACCCGTACCTGTTGATGGCTTCGGTACTGGCCGGTATTCACCACGGCCTGACCAACCAGATCGAGCCGGGCGCCCCGGTGGAAGGCAACAGCTACGAGCAAAACGAGCAGAGCCTGCCGAACAACCTGCGCGATGCACTGCGCGAGCTGGACGACAGCGAAGTCATGGCCAAATACATCGACCCGATGTACATCGACGTGTTCGTGGCGTGCAAGGAAAGCGAGCTGGCCGAGTTCGAGAACTCCATCTCCGACCTTGAGTACAACTGGTACCTGCACACCGTCTGATGGCCAAAGCGGTGTGCGCACTCCTTGAGTACACCGCCAATTAAATGTGGGAGCGGGCTTGCTCGCGAAAGCGGTGGATCAGTCAACACTGATGTCGCCTGACACTCCGCCTTCGCGAGCAAGCCCGCTCCCACATGAGATTGCATTTCAATTCAGTCCGACGACTACTCATTCCCCTGCGTCGAGTCACAACCATGACAATTTCTCGCAGCGACTGGGAGCAACGCTTCCAGTCCCTAACAATCGAAGGTCGCGCATTCATTGACGGCCAATACTGCGCGGCCGCCAGTGGCGCCACGTTCGAATGCATCAGCCCGGTGGATGGTCGTTTCCTGGCCAACGTCGCCAGTACCGATGAAGCCGACGCCAATGCGGCGGTCGCCGTCGCGCGCCGCACCTTCGAATCCGGCGTCTGGGCCAACCTGGCCCCGGCCGAGCGCAAGCGCGTCCTGATCCGTTTCGCCGACTTGATTCTGGCGAACCAGGAAGAGCTGGCTCTGCTCGAAACCCTCGACATGGGCAAGCCGATCAGCGACTCCATGAGCATCGACATTCCAGCGACCGCCAACGCGATCCGCTGGACCGCCGAAGCCATCGACAAGATCTACGACGAAGTCGCCGCCACGCCCCACGATCAACTGGGCCTGGTGACGCGCGAAGCGGCCGGCGTGGTCGGGGCCATCGTGCCGTGGAATTTCCCGCTGATCATGGCCAGCTGGAAATTCGCCCCGGCCCTGGCGATGGGCAACTCGTTCATCCTCAAGCCTTCGGAAAAGTCCCCGCTGACCGCGATCCGCATCGCGCAGCTGGCACTGGACGCCGGCATCCCGAAAGGCGTGTTCAACGTCCTGCCGGGCTACGGTCACACCGTCGGCAAGGCGCTGGCGCTGCACATGGACGTCGACGTGCTGGCCTTTACCGGCTCCACGGTGATTGCCAAGCAGCTGATGATTTACGCCGGGCAAAGCAACATGAAACGCGTCTGGGCTGAAGCGGGGGGCAAGAGCCCGAACGTGGTGTTCGCCGACGCGCCGGATTTGCGCGCGGCAGCACAGGCTGCGGCCAGTGGCATCGCCTTCAACCAGGGCGAAGTCTGCACCGCCGGTTCGCGTCTGCTGGTGGAGCGTTCGATCCGCGAGCAGTTCATTCCATTGTTGGTGGAAGCCCTGCAGGCCTGGAAGTCGGGCCATGCGCTCGATCCTGCGACGACAGTCGGCGCGGTTGTCGACCAGCGTCAACTGGACAATGTGTTGCGCTACATCGGTATCGGCAAAGAGCAGGGCGCTGAACTGATCGCAGGCGGCACTCGCACCCTCGAAGACACCGGTGGCCTGTACGTGGAACCGGCTATTTTCGACGGCGTGACCAACGCCATGACCATCGCCCGGGAAGAAATCTTCGGTCCGGTGCTGTCGGTCATCACCTTCGACACGGCTGAAGAAGCCCTGGCGATTGCCAACGACAGCATCTTCGGCCTGGCCGCAGGCGTGTGGACCAGCAACCTGAGCAAGGCCCACACCTTCGCCCGTGGCTTGCGTGCCGGCAGCGTCTGGGTCAACCAGTACGACGGTGGCGACATGACCGCACCGTTCGGCGGGTTCAAGCAGTCGGGTAACGGTCGGGACAAATCGCTGCACGCGTTCGACAAGTACACCGAGCTCAAAGCGACCTGGATCAAGCTCTAACAACAATAAAGCGGCGGTCGCCGGCAACCTGCGGCGGCCATCGGAGAAATTTATGAAACACAGCTCTAGTAATCAACAGCATGTAAACAGCTACTACGCTGCCACCCGCAACTTCACCGGCGATTTTCCGGTGCTGGAAGGCGCGGTGGACTGCGACGTCTGCGTGATCGGCGCCGGCTACACCGGCCTGTCCTCGGCGCTGTTCCTCGCCGAGGCGGGCTACAGCGTGACCGTGCTCGAAGCGGCCAAAGTCGGCTTCGGCGCCAGCGGTCGCAACGGCGGCCAACTGGTCAACTCCTACAGCCGTGACGTCGATGTCATCGAAGAGCGCTATGGCGACAAGACCGCCGAAGTCCTCGGCAGCATGATTTTCGAAGGCGCCGACATCATCCGTCAGCGCATACAGCACTACGACATCCAGTGCGATTACCGTCCCGGCGGCATCTTCGCGGCGATGAACAAGAAACAACTCAAAGGCCTGGCCGAGCAGAAAAAGAGCTGGGAGCGCTACGGCAACAAGAACCTGAAAATGCTCGATGCGGCCGACATCAAGCGTGAAGTCGGTTCCGATGCCTACGTCGGCGGCTTGCTGGACATGCAGGGCGGCCACATTCACCCGCTGAACCTGGCCCTCGGTGAGGCTTCGGCGATCATCGGCCTGGGCGGCAAGATCTACGAGCAATCGGCGGCAGTGGAAATCAGCTACGGCGAGCCGATCACCGTGCGCACTGCCAAAGGCGTGGTGAAGGCCAAGTACCTGCTTATCGCCGGCAACGCCTACCTGCCGCAGGGGCTCGACAACCGCGTGACCAGCAAGAGCATGCCGTGCGGTTCGCAGATCGTCGTTACCGAACCGTTGTCGGAAAAACAGGCCCGCAACCTGATCACCAACAACTACTGCGTCGAAGACTGCAACTACCTGCTCGACTACTACCGCCTCACCGTTGACAACCGCCTGCTGTACGGCGGCGGCGTGGTCTACGGCGCGCGTGAACCTGACGACATCGAACAACTGATCCGCCCGAAAATCCTCAAGACCTTCCCGCAACTGAAGGACGTGAAGATCGACTACCGCTGGACCGGCAACTTCCTGTTGACCATGTCGCGCATGCCGCAATTCGGTCGTATCGAGAAAAATGCCTATTACATGCAGGGCTACAGCGGACACGGCGTCACTTGCTCGCACCTGGCCGGCAAACTGATCTCGGAAATGATCCGTGGCGACGCCGAGCGTTTCGATGCTTTCGCCTCGCTGCCACACATGCCGATGATCGGCGGGCGCACCTTCTCGGCGCCGTTGACCGCCCTCGGCGCCGTGTACTACTCGCTGCGCGACCGTTTCGGCATCTAAGCTTTACCTCGCCGGCGGCGTCCCCAAAAGGATGCCGCCGGATTTTTAATACCTGAAACACCGCCGCCCCTCTGTGGGAGCGGGCTTGCTCGCGAAGAGGCCATATCAGCCAAAATGGATGTCGCCTGACACACCGCTTTCGCGAGCAAGCCCGCTCCCACAGGGTGTGCAACTTCATGGCAAACGGCTATTTTTTCTGCCGTTTATCGAACCTGCTGAGCATTACCAACAAACGTGATTTAATAGCCGCCTTTCACGTTTCCGGGACCGGAAAACGGCGTGATCCGCGCCTGCTCTCCACCCCTCCATTATCCTTGTAGGAGCGAAAGCGTTGGTTCAGTCAACATCAATGTTGAAGTTCAGATCGGAATCGCGAGCAAGCTCGCTCCTACAGGTTGGCACATAAGGCTGTCATGGACACGGGCTCACGACTCAAATTAGTACGCGAAAGCTACAAACTGTCCCAGCGCGAGCTGGCCCGGCGTAGCGGCGTCACCAATGCCACCATCTCCCTGATCGAACAGAATCGAGTCAGTCCTTCCGTCAGTTCGCTGAAGAAATTGCTGGAGGGCATCCCCATGTCCCTAGCCGACTTCTTCACCTTCGATCAGCCACCGCGCGAACACCAATACGTCTTCCGCGCCAGCGAACAGCCCGACCTCGGCCGCCATGGCCTGCGCCTGCTGCTGATTGGCGCGTCGGTGCCGAGTCGGCAGATGCGTCTGTTGCGCGAACAATACGCGCCGGGCGCCAGTTCCGGCGAAGAGCCGATTGTGCATTCCGAAGGCGAGGAGTGCGGGTTGGTGACCCGTGGCACGGTTGAGTTGACCGTGGATGGGCAGGTGAGTGTGCTGAATGCCGGGGATGGCTATTACTTCCCGACGACGTTGCCGCACCGGTTTCGCAATATCGGGGCGGATGAGGCGGAGATTATCAGCGCCAACACGCCGGCGAACTTCTGATCAGGACTCTGTAGGAGCCAGCTTGCTGGCGATGGCGTCGGTGGATTTTCATAAGACTTTCGGACGCCTTCGCTGGCAAGCCAGCTCCTGCGGGGCGTCGATTCCTCGGCGACGGCTGACCGCTCGCCGCCGGAGAATGAACAAGCGTCAATAAGAACCCGCAGAAATGCGGGTTTTTCGCAGGCGAGCCGTTATTTGTCTTCAAATGGTCTCTGTGGCGAGGGAGCTTGCTCCCGTTCGGCGGCTCTGCCGCCGTAAACCGGGCGCTACGGTGTGTCTGAGGAAATGAGTTGCAAGGGATGAGGGCCGCTTCGCAGCCCGGCGGGAGCAAGCTCCCTCGCCACAAAGGGACAAGTCCTACAAACTTTTTTCAGACGTCAAGATTGAACGTTCGTCGGATGGCGGGTTGCTACCATCGCAATTGCCTGCCGATATCAACACGGCTGCTACGCTTGGTCGTTGCAGTGCCCGAGCCCCATTCCTGCTCACGCTGCAAGGGTAATCACGGAGTGCGACATCCATTCCTGTCGGCAACCTGCACGGAGGCAGGCGATGGTGATCAAAAGCATGGCCGATTCGACTGCGGCGGGGGTTCCCGAGCCGCTCGATCGGGAAGAAATCGAGCGGGTGCTGGCGCTGTTGCTGGTCAGCCCGTTGTTTGCCAAGTCCAGGCGCATGGGCAGTCTGTTGCGCTTTCTGGTCGAGCACGACCTTCAGGCTTGCAAAACGCCGCTGACCGAACACGCTATCGGCATCGCGGTGTTTCGTCGTGACCCGGCAGTGTATTGCACGGGCGACGATCCGGTGGTGCGAGTGCAGGTGGGACGCTTGCGGCGCAAGCTCGCAGCGCATTACGCCGGCAACGGCCAGCAGGATCCGGTGCGCTTCAGTATTCCACCCGGGTGTTATCGCTTGACCTATCAGCGGCTGTGGCCCAAGGGCGTCGGTACACGCCATCCTGTGGTCCAGATCCAGCCGTTTACCTGCCTCACCCGCGATGGCGATGACTTTACCCGGGGCTTGTGCGAGGAGTTGAGTTGCCGACTGTTCGAGTCGTTCGAGCAGGCGCAGACCGGGACCAATCATGTGTTGATGCGGGTGGCACGCAAAAGCGAGCCGGTACCGGACTTCAAGCGTGGCGGGCGTTACAGCTATTGCCTGGAGGGCAGCGTGCGGGTCGAGCCTTCGCGGGTGCGAGCGTCATTGCGCCTGGTGGATGTGGCGCAGGGGCGGATTCGCTGGTCGGCGCAGTTCGATCGTGATCGACCCTATGGCATCGCCACCCAGGAGGACCTCGCGCAATCGATCTGTCGCTCGCTGACGGGCTACTTCGCCACGGCGGGCAAAGAGGAGTGAAAGGGCAACCGCAAGGTTGCCCCGGCATGACGGTTACACGGTTTTCCACTGACCGCCTTCGTAAAGGCGACCTGCGGTGTTATCGAACGTCAGGTCGATTTCGATCGCCTTGGAGCGTGAGGTACTGAACATGGTGCTGGTCTGTACGTTCTGTTCGAACCACACGAGGATGGTTTCCACCGGGGTCAGCACGGTGTTGCCGGTGACCACCTGGTTTACGGCCACGTAGATTGGCGTACTGACCTGATTGCCATCAATGCCGGTGGACAACTGGTTGACCCCCGGATGAATCGGCGCGTAGTCGTTCACGAAAGTCAGGGAAATGTCCGGGCCACCGGTTACCGCCGGGCTCAGCAGGCCGCTTTCATCGAGTGTCGAGGTTTGCCCCAGACCGATGTTGACGATGTTGGTCGAGACTTTGACTTGTACGTTTTCCTTGAACACGTTGGAGGCGAACAGCTGATACTGCGGCGTCCAGCTGAACTCGTTGTTGCTCAGGTAAGCGTCATAGGACTGCCAGACCACGTTGTAGTCGGCGTCACCCACCTTCTTGGCAAAGCACAGCTTGTAGCCGGACTTCTTCAGCAGCGTCAGGTCGCCGGCGGCGATTTCGATGGTGACGGTTTTTTGCGAAGCCGCCAGGGCCGACCTCAGTACCCGGCCGTAATCTGCCGCTTTCAGTTGCGTTGGCGTTGCACCCATGATCGACTTGACGGCTTTTTGCACTTCATCGTGAAGCTGCTGGCTGTGTTGGCTGACAGCGATTGATTTGCTCATGGTTTCCCTCTTCCTTGGTGGTGTGTTGGACAATCAATGGGCTGCTGGCGCCTGGCGCTGTAGTCCATTGACGGCTTCACTCTAGGGTCGAGGGGCAGGGCGGCTAAGTGTCTTGGTGTTACAAGCGGGTATCGGGGTTGTATCAGGGGCTGAGTCAGCGGGGCAGCCGATCGGCCACCCCGCCTTGACATCAGGCGGCCCGGGCATCGGCCCAGACGAAGCTCCAGCTGGTACGCTTGCCCTTGGCGATCTCGATCAGCTTGTTCTCGTACACCGTGTGATTGACCACACCGGTGTAGGTCAGGGTGCGGGCGGCATTGGTCCCGGTGACCTCGCCCGGCTTGCCGCCGGACTCGACCATGGCTTTTTTCATGTCGGCTTCCGACGGGGCGCTGCTCTGGTTTTTTTCAACTTTGACGAAACTCATGATTCACCTCTTCCGTGATGGGGGGATCGGTGCCAGCGCGGGCCGACAAGTCGACGACCCTGTTCCACACCGACGGCCATACTCTATTGGCCAGTTCGGCGACGCAGAAGTGACAAGTGCGGCGCTGAGGTAACAATCGGGAAACAGCGCCACGCATTGAAGTATCTGCGACGTATCAAGCGTGGATTCACATCGAAGAAGGTTGCGACGTCACTTCTCGATAAACCCGCGAATCGCCGCAATGGTCTGCGTTGGCGCGTCAATAGCGTCTAAATTTCAGAGAATCTTCCCCACCACGAAGGAACGACTCATGTACAAGTCTCGATCGTTGATTGCAGCAATCACCTGTTTGACCCTGATCAGCGGCTCGGTAACGGCGCTGGCCGACCCCGGTAACGGCCAGGGCAACGGGAAGGCCAACCATGGCAACCAGGGCGGTCATGGCAACAAGAACAAGAATTCCGGCGGCGGGGACTGGAGCAATGGCCCGAGCATCAACCGGGGCAGCGTGCTCGAGATCATTGGCGTGAATACGGGCTACTGGAGCCCAGGGCCTGCTTTGCCACCGGGTATTCAAAAGAACCTTGCCCGAGGCAAGCCGCTTCCACCCGGCATCGCCAAAAAACTGGATGGCCGACTGGTCGGCAGACTGCCCCACTATGATGGCTACGAATGGCAGCAAGTCGGCACGGATCTGATCCTGGTTGCGCTGGCGACCGGGCTTGTCTATGAAATTCTCGACGGTGCGTTTGATTAACGTGTGGATGGCAGCCTGGCCGTCTGTCGTCGAGCGTGAACTGACGGGTTGATATCGCGTCATACGTCACGCGATATCAACCACCTACGGAAGCAATCATGCTTTTTAAAAACAAGAGTCTCGTTGCTGTAATGTCATGCGCCATGATGCTTGCAGCCGCCCCGTTACTCCCTGATGGCCTGTCGATCATGGGGTCCGCGTATGCGAAGGACGGTGGTGGTCACGGCGGTGGTGGAAATGGTGGTGGCAATGGCGGTGGAAACGGTGGCGGAAACGGCGCTGGCCACGGCGGCGGTATGGGTGGCGGACACACCGGTACAGGCCACTCCGGCAGTAACGGCCGCGGTAACGGGCTGGACAGCGACCATGCTGGCAAATCCGTGCGCGACCATGGCGTCAGCGGGAACCATTTCGGTAGTGAGCGCAATGATGATAACGGTCATGGCACCACGACCTCAGGCCTCGCTCATTCCAAGGATACTCGCGGTATCTCCAAGGCCAGGGCTATTTCGGCCTCGACGCCAGGTGATCACAACACCAAAGGCTTGAGTAAAACCGGACTGTCGACCTCGAAAAAAACCCATTGAGTTCGCGGTTGTAGAAATCAGTTCGGAAAAGCCAAAAAACCGCTGAGACGCGTAATGCTGTTCAGTTAAGGATTCTGTAGGAGCGAGCTTGCTCGCGATGGACTCAAGAGCGCTGCGTTTAGTCAGTAAACACGCGGCATCGTTAACGACTATCGCGAGCAAGCTCGCTCCTACAGTGGATCATTCTCGCTTAACTGAACAGCATCACGCTGAAAGGCGGGTTTTTTGCAACTGGAATTTGATCGCCGGACATGGCGCAGCTCGCTTCCCACCCGGCATATCATTCATTTGCGGCAGCAAAGTTGGCCGCACAACGGGCACTGCACGGACAGAAAACGAGCCACCCGGACACATCGCGCAGTGATTTGCCTTCGCGGGCGATTTGTCATGTTCAGCGTCATTTCAATGTAGATATTAGTCAGCCCAACGCGATTTCA
The DNA here is from genome assembly GCF_059422645.1 of Pseudomonas sp. GW821-FHT01C01. NCBI lineage: Bacteria > Pseudomonadati > Pseudomonadota > Gammaproteobacteria > Pseudomonadales > Pseudomonadaceae > Pseudomonas > Pseudomonas sp. GW821-FHT01C01. The sequence goes on from NZ_JBWKXF010000002.1 coordinate 268,113, forward strand.
ATGAGGCTGCACTGTGTTCCAACGACTTGTGTGTTCGCTGTCCGTTTTGAGCCTGTCCATCGCTGCCGCCCAGGCTGCCGAGACTGTTCCCCTCAATACCCCGCGCCTGAAAAGCATCGACAACTTCCGCGATGTTGCAGGTCTCACCACCGCGTATTCCACCACCAATGACGGCACGATGCGTGGCGGGGTGTTTTACCGATCCAATGCGCTGACCCCGTCGGCGGCGGATCTGGCGACCCTGAACGGCCTGGGCATCAAGGCCGTCTACGACCTGCGCACGCCCAGCGAGATCGCCGCCACGCCTGACAAAATGCTCACTGGCGCGACGTACACCAACATCGACATCATCGGCGGCTCCACGTCCGGCGCGAACGTCACCAACATCGCGTTCCACAGCGCTGCCGAAGCCACTGCCATGATGCAGGACACCAACCGTGATTTCGTCAGGAACGCGGGGATGCGTAGCGAGTTCAAGCAACTGTTCGATGAGCTGGCCGCGGTCGACGGTGCCGCGCTGTTCCATTGCACCGCCGGCAAGGACCGTACGGGCTGGACCGCCGCGGTGCTGCAAAGCATCGCCGGGGTCGACGATGCCACCATCATGAGCAACTACCTGGCGACCAATGACTACACCGCCGCGCGTATCAAGGCGACCCTGGCAGTGATGCCACCGGGCATGGCAACCATCTACGGGCCGTTGATCGGTGTGGAGGCCAGTTACCTGCAAGCTGGCCTGGACCAGGTGACCGCGCAGTACGGCACGATGGATAACTACCTCAAGCAAGGCCTCGGCCTGTCCCAGGAAACCATCTACGTGCTGCGCGGCAAGATGGTGTTCTACAACAGCCTGCCTGGCGCGGCGGACCTGGCCGGCAACGCCGCGGCCGGCGCGCGGTTGTTGCAACAACTGCAGAACAGCAACCTGTCGGGCACCTACAGCGCCTACAACTATTACCTGCAATCGGCCATTGATGCGCGCAGCCTCGGCGGCGTCGAGTCCACCGTCGGCGGTCAGGTGCACGCCGACGCTGCCAGCTACCTGCTGCGCCAGGGCGCGATGATCGAACAGGCGGCCGCGCCTTTCACCAGCGGAACGGACCTCAAGGCCGGGCAATATCGCCTGTGGAGTACCGCCCTGGCGGGTTATCTGGGCACCGACGGCTCGTCTCAGGCCTCCAGCAGCAACGAGCATAGCCAGGGCATGATGATTGGCCTGACCCAGCGCTTTTCCGAACAGCTCAGTGCCCATGCCGGTTTCGGCTACAGCAGTGGCAACGTCGGTGGGGCGGGTGGCGAGGCCGATACCGACCTGACCTTCTTCAGTGTTGGCGCACGCTTCGCACCGAACGGTCTGGAGCGTGGCCTGTTTGTGGATGCCGATGCCAGCGCCGGCTATCTCGATTACGAGAGCAAGCGTGAACTCGGTGGTGGCTTGGGCACGGCCAGGGGCGACAGCCATGGCAACCTCACCGGCGCGACCCTGGCACTGGGTTACCGTGTGCCGCTGAGTGGCGTGACCCTTGAACCGAGCCTCGGGGTACGGGTCAGCCACGTCAATCTGTCGGGCTTCCAGGAAAAAGGCAGCGAACTGGCCCTGGACGTCGACGGCATCCACCAGACCCGCAAGAGCGCGGTGGCCAACCTCAACGCATCATTTGCACCTGTCGGCGTTGGTGCCTGGCAATTGGTGCCGGGCGTGCAAGTGGGTTACGAGCATGTGTTGGGCGACCATGAAGTCGACAGCGAAGGGCACTTACTGGGCCTGGACATTGAACAGCAAGCCGCCTTCGACAACCGGGACCAGTTCACCGGTGGCGTCAACGTCATGGCCAACCTTGGACCGTGGAGCGTGGGTGCGCAAATCGGCGCCAGCGGTGGCGGCGACAGCCATGGCTTCAATGGCGGGCTGAAGGCCAGTTATCTGTTCTGACCATCAGATTAAAACAATCTGTAGGAGCGAGCCTGCTCGCGAAGACGGACTCACAGCCGACGATGAGAGTGGCTGACCTTCCGCTTTCGCGAGCAAGCCCGCTCCCACATCTATGGATACCCCCATTTCTGCAATACTGTTTTCGATGCGTGTTTGGCTTGCTTTCATC